>NZ_LIOK01000002.1:194541-231803 GCF_001418025.1 Anoxybacillus suryakundensis | reverse complement strand
CAACTCGGTACAACGGCATGATGCGTCGTTTCGCACCTATTACCGGAAGAAGTATGAGGAAGTACCAAAGCACCAACACAAACGAGCCCTCGTCCTCACCGCTCGAAAACTCGTGCGTGTGATCGATGCGCTGCTACGCAACGGTCAAATCTACACGCCAAGAAAGGGGGAAGATCGATAGGGGTATCGATCTAACTGATTTTGCATCAAAACCCAGTTAATGACATCAGACAAGACTGGGCTTCTTCAGTATTGCCTTTTTTCGGGTCATCGGACAAATGAATTTCCAATTTCGATGATGTTTCACCTTGACATATTACCGCAGGACTTTTGTTGTTTCAATATTCATTTTATTTTATCATATGTCATATATACCAAAATAAAGGTGTGATTGAATGAGAACATCGTTTTCTATTTTGACTACAATCGTATTTTTATTTTTTGTTCCATATGCAGCAAGTGAAAAAACAGGCGTGCCATATATGGAATGGACGTTTCTCGTCGGTGTGATGGCCACAAGTTTTCTTTTTTATATACATGGAAGTGGATATATGTGGAATAGGTCTTCAGAAGAAGTGAAAAATACGTGCTATCGTTCTTATTCCTTTTGGATGGCTTGCACATATACGGTAATCAGCTACATGTTGAACATATAAAAGAAGCAGGCTGTATGTGAGCCTGCTTCATTCATTAATGTGCTGGGAATACTTCTGGGCATTGTGGTGGGAATTTGTCTGTTGGGCAAAGTGTTGCTTCTAAAATTTCTTCGCGCGGTTGGCAGTAGCGTGCTTCGACTTCAAGTTTCACGTCTGCTTCCATTTGCACTTCTAAGCATAATGTAATGGATACATCAAGCTGTGAGAAGTTGTCAGTGCAAATTAAACTTGCGTCACATTCGAAAAACGAAATGTGGCAATCGAGCATTGTGCCTTCTGGTGCGCATAAGATAAATGTTTGTGCCGTCGCAAATGGGATTGGAGAAGATTCGCAAACAACGTGACCGTTCGCATTGACAACTTGCACGACAACGTGACCTTTCACAAGCACTTTCACTTTTTGTAATGTCACTGTATCGCCTGATGGAAGTGTGACGTGAACAGGTTGGCGTCCATTTGGTTGTAAAATTTCTTGGCAAATGAGTGCATTGTTGTCAACTGTTTGGTCGATGCGGTTTCCTTCATCGTCTGTTAAGAAGCAGCGAATCGAGAAATCGCCAGCACTTAAGCCGTTTGATGCGAAAAAGTCGCAAACCGATTGCCCGTGGCGTGGACATTTGCTTTCAGGAAAAATATTTTCCAAATCCCCATTTGAAAAACTACGCAACGGCACATCGACTTGACGAGTAACCCAGTCATACACTTTGCGTGTTTTAATACACACTTTTTCTTTACGCTCTTTATGATGCGTCATGCCTCGTTCCTCCTATTTCAGTTTTTCCCGTCGCATGTATCGGGACTACTGTATAGTATGAGAAAGGTAGGTAAGTGTGCAGGGATATGTGCGGAATTTTTTTGTCATAAATGAGCGCCATGTTGAATTGTTATGTAGTAGAAAGGGGTGGGCATATGCAAAATGAGCTAGACGTGTTGCGGGCGGAAAATGTGTTGTTAAAAGAATTAGCAGCGTTAAGTGAGCAGCGTTATCAAGAAATTAAACGGTTAAAAAAAGAAAACGAAGAGCTAAAAAAGCAGCTTGAACAAATAACAAAACAAGTATTTGCACAAGGAACAGATTCATGGTTTATGCACAATATTAAGCGACAACAAACGTTGAAGCATAGCGGACAATTGCCGATGGCGACTCCATTTTCATTTGCGGAAAAAAAGAAATAGGGAAAAAGCATAGTCGCTTGCTCCATTTTTTTCATATGCTATTGTATCTTACACATGTGGAGGGTTTGCAAATGGAAAAGAAAAAGCCGATGGTCCTCGGCGGATCTCAAACAGCGAAAGTATATACGTCTTCACCAGCACCTGTAAAAAAAACAGGCGGTTGCGGATGTGGGAAAAAGATGAAAAAACAATAGCATAGGGGAGAGAAACATGGAGCGTTTTAAAAATTACGGGCTATGGCTCGCGATCGGTTCGTTTATTCCGCTTCTACTACAGACGTTTGGGATTGATTTAGATTTAGGAAAATATGAGCAATTATGGAATACGTTTTTAAGTATTTTAGTGATGGCTGGGATTTTGAATAATCCGTCGATCGGAAATGGATTTCGTGATAAACCGTAGCTCCTTTTAGGGGCTATTTTTTTTGTATAACTTTGTCATATGAGCGCATGCTATGATGTGAAAAAGCAAAGGAGGTTGTCATTATGACTGTTGCCAGTTCTGTGAAACAAACGTTAGCTGGATTAAAATCGGCGCAAGCGAGCTTTGAAACGTTTGCGTTGCAAACAGAAAATGAAAAAGCGAAGCAATTGTATCAACAAGCAGCACAACAAACGCAAGCGGTCGTCGATTTAGTAGCACCACGCTTGCAAGAAATTGAACAAGAAGAGCCACAATATAAACAATAAGTAATGCGGGTGTCCAATAAGGGCGCCCTTTCGTTACATGAATAGAAAGGTGAACGCCATGAAAAAATGGTTTGTACTCATTTCCGTTTTTTTACTGATGAGTTGTGCGCATGAACAAAAAGAACAACAACAATCGCTTCAACAAGAAAACATCACAAACGTCAGCCATGATGGAAGCGCGAAACGAAGCGACCAACAACATGCCGAAAAAGCAGTACAGATGTTAGAGGCACGCGAAGATGTGAAAGATGCGGTTGCCGTTCAAGCAAATGGCCGATTGTTAGTTGCGTATCAAGTGAAACATTTGCATCGCTTTCGCATGAAACAAATTGAAAAAGAGGTAGGCAAAGCGCTGAATGAACAATTTCGCGAAAAAGTGATCGTATCGCACGATTTAAAAATTTTTTGGAAAACAAAAGCGTTAAAAGAAAAAATCGAAACGAAAAACATAAGTGAACAAGCGATCGAAAAAGAAGTGACGGTCATTCAAAAATTAAGTGAAGAACAAACGTAGTGAGGTGAGATGATGGCAAACGAAAAGCGGAAAAATTTGACGCCTGTTCAACAAGAATATCATCAGTTTGAACAAGCGCGTGAAACGAAGCGGCCGGTGTTGAAAAATTGCGTGCGTGCCTTTTTTGTCGGTGGATTCATTTGCGCGATTGGCCAAGCCATTTCTTATTTTTACATGTACTTTTTCGACTTTACGGAAAAAACAGTCGGCAATCCGACGGTGGCGACGATGGTATTTATCGCCATGTTATTAACGGGGTTTGGCGTATATGACCGATTGGCGCAATTTGCTGGGGCAGGGAGCGCGGTGCCTGTCACCGGGTTTGGTAACGCTGTCATTTCGGCTGCGATTGAACATCGGACGGAAGGATTTGTGCTCGGTGTTGGCGGGAATATGTTTAAACTAGCAGGTTCAGTCATTTTATTCGGCACGTTTTCTGCCTTTGTCGTGGCGCTCATTAAAACGATTGCGATCAAATGGGGTGGACTCGGATGATGAAAGGACATCGTACGTGGGTATTTGAAAACCGTCCGGTCATCGTCGCCACTGCGACAGTCGGCGGACCGTTTGAAGCGAACGGAAACATTGCTGATGATTTTGACTTATTGCATGAAGACCTTTGGCTCGGGGAAGATTCGTATGAAAAAGCGCATAAAGTGTTATTTGAAGAAGCGTTTTTTCAGGCGATGAAAAAAGCGCGCATTGAAAAAGAACACGTGCAATTTATTATTGCTGGTGATTTAATTAATCAAATGACGCCGTCAAGCTTTGCGGCGCGTACGCTTAGCACGCCGTATCTCGGCGTATTTGGCGCTTGTTCGACGTCGATGGAGGCACTCGCGTTAAGCGCATTTATCGTCAACTACGGTGGGGCGAAGTACATATTAACAGGTGCTGCGAGCCATAACGCTGCGGTTGAAAAGCAGTTTCGCTATCCGACCGAATACGGAGGGCAAAAGCCGCCGACGGCGCAATGGACGGTGACAGGAGCGGGCGTAGCGCTCGTCGGGAGTGAAGGAGACGGCCCGCGCATTACTTCCGCAACGATCGGCCGCGTCGTTGATATGGGATTGACCGATCCGTTTAATATGGGCGGAGCGATGGCGCCAGCGGCTGTCGATACGATTGAAGCCCATTTACGCGATATGGAAATCGATGCGTCGTATTACGATGTAATTGTGACAGGCGATTTAGGAAAAATCGGACGCACCGTCTCGCTTGATTTACTACGAAAAAACGGGACGGAGCTAGAAGACGAGCGGTATCAAGATTGCGGATTAATTATTTACCGCGAAGGGCAGCCGGTGTTGTCGGGAGGAAGCGGGGCAGGGTGTTCGGCGACCGTTGTATATGGACATTTGTTGAATCGGATGAAGCGTGGGGAAATCAAACGCATGCTCGTCGTCGCGACAGGGGCGCTTTTATCACCGCTGACGTTTCAACAAGGAGAGACGATCCCTTGTATTGCTCATGCGGTTGCAATGGAATACGGAGGCGATCATTCATGATGTCGATGTTTTTTTGGGCGTTTGTTGTCGGTGGGCTTATTTGTGTCATCGGACAAGTGATGTTTGATGTATTTAAACTTACACCTGCGCATACGTTAAGCGCGCTCGTCGTTGCTGGTGCGATTTTAGACGGATTTGGATTGTACGAGCCGCTGATCGATTTTGCCGGTGCTGGGGCAACAATTCCGATTACAAGTTTCGGCAACGCACTCGTGCATGGGGCGATGCAAGAAGCAGAAAAACACGGCATCGTTGGGGTATTAACAGGGATGTTTGAAGTGACGAGTGCCGGCATTTCGGCAGCAATTGTGTTCGGTTTTATCGGAGCATTATTATTCAAACCGAAAGGATAGAGGAACATGACCATTGGTTCACAAGTAAAGCAAAGTTTAGCGAACATGAAGGCCATTCATGCGACGTTGCAACAGTTGGCGCTCACTTCGACAAACGAGGAAGCGCAACGGGCGTTTCATGAAGCGATGCTTGAAACGGAACAAATGATTGCGGCGCTGAAAGGGCGCATGTCGACGCTTGAGCGCGAGGAGCCGCAATATAAGGGGATGTAGGTATGCCAGCATGGTTAGAGGTTGCGATTCGCTCGATTTGTATTTTAATTGGACTGTTTGTTATTACAAAATTATTAGGGAAAAAACAGTTGTCGAAGCTATCATTTTTTGAATATATCGTCGGCATTACGATCGGAGATATTGCCGGCTCGATGTCGATGGATTTAGATATTCGGTTAACGGAAGGGATAACGAGCATTTTAATTTGGTCGCTGTTCCCTGTCGCTATTTCAATCATTTCGTTGCGAAGTAAAAAATTTCGCGATTTCGTTGAAGGCAATTCCACCGTCTTTATTAAAAACGGAAAAATTTTAGAAGACAATTTGAAAAAAGAAAAATATACTATAGATGAATTGCTTGAACAGTTGCGGAAAAAAGATGTCTTTCGCGTCGCGGATGTCGAATTTGCGACGCTCGAAGCAAACGGCGACTTAAGCATTTTATTAAAACGCGACAAACAGCCGCTCACAATTGGGGACATTCAACCTTACGTTCCGGAAGAAAAAGAACCTCAAACGGTCATTATGGACGGTGAAATTTTAGATGAACCGCTTGCCACAGCCCGTTTAAACCGCGGGTGGTTAAAGCAGCAACTCGATCAAATGGGCGTTGCTGTCGAAAACGTCTTTTTAGCGCAAGTTGATTCGTACGGTCAACTGACCGTCGATTTATACGACGATCGTATTCAAGTACCAGAACCGCAACAAAAGCAACTATTGCTCGCATCGATGAAAAAAGCAGAAGCGGACTTCGAACTATTCGCCTTGCAAACAAATGATGCCGAAGCCAAACGAATGTACGAACAACAAGCGAAACAAATGCAGCAGCTTATTCAAAACTTACAGCCATTTCTCACGTAAAGCCACGGTACGTACGTGGCTTTTTCGTGTGGGGGATTTATTTCAATCCATATGGAAATTGGACAACTGATAGCTCATAAATATGTTTAAATATGTTTCAAAATCTACTTCAACAAGAGAAGGAGCATTCGACCATTCAAAATAGTTGATATTTTTAATAAACGTATAGAAATTTGGATTCGACAGCAATAGCTTCATAATCAGTTGGTTTTTTTCACGTATTCTGCGACTTGTAGGCATTTCATTTCGAATGATACTCCTTACCATGCCCAACAGCAAGTCTACAAGTTCGATCCCTATCTGTTCTTGTTTTTTTACATACTGAGCTGACTTAACTATGAAGCGCTCCCCGCGATATATCGATTGTATATTTAGTTGTTGGAACAGCTGTGTTCTTAAATCGTATTTGGTATTATGGTACTTTGTATCATTTTCTATAAAAATTTCCGTATCCAACTGAACGTCTCATCCATAAAAGTATTGATGATGCGCCAAATGGAGTTTCTCTCTTTGCTATCCCCATCATATTTAGTCCAATGAATGGAAACCTTCTTAATTACATCATTAAGTTCTTGAATTTTAGGCTTTTCATAATATACCGAGGGGATGGAGAGACCTCCCATCAGATGTGGCTTCACTTGATTTTTCCCACTTTCATCAAAATAAATATTAATGGTAAATGAATGCTCCATGAAAATCCCCCCTTTACAATTTACTAAAATGAGTGCATAATATAGCAAACAGATGACATAAGGTAATAGTAATAAATAGCTTGTCGCGCCCTAGACCAAGCGACACGTTATTTATTGCTAGGTAGTTTGCACTCACTGCGCCCTAGAGTGAGCGGTGCGTGACGACTACGTTACCATTTCAGAGAGGATGGCTCAATCCTCTCTTTTTATTTTTTGACAATACATCGATCCCCATGAAGACAGATAGCTATTGGTTATGATGATGTGTTGGCATTTTACTTCAATATGTTCAAACAATCAGCTAAATTAGCTGATTGTTTGCAGAAACTCCTCGACTTGTTCGCGTGTTTTTGCGTTGGCGCTATGTAAGTGGGCGATTTTTTCGCCGTTTTGGAATACAAGCAAGCTTGGAATGCCCATGACGTTATACGTTTCGGCGATGTCTGGCACATCGTCGCGATTAATGTCATACCATGTAAATTGTGGATAAGCGGCGATCACTTCGTCGATAAATTGATCCATGCGCACGCAGTCGGGGCACCATGTTGTAAAAAATTTCACGATAACAGGTGTGCTTGATGAGATCGCTTGTTCAAATTGTTGTGCGTCTTGTAGTCGTTTCATATGACACGTCCTTTCTTTTTGTTTCGTGTTTTATTTTAGCACATTTTTACGTTTGTTACGTATGAAAAAGCAAAGGAGGGGAAGATGATGAACCGGTTGGAAAAAGAACTGCAATCGTATACGCGCACCAAACACGCAAAGCACGATGCGCTCATGAAAGCATTTGACACGTGGGGAAAAGAAGTAGAAGCGACGTTAAACAATCTCGAAAACATAAACGGTAAGCTATTTCAACAATTTGAAGCCAATATGAGCGATGCAGAAGCGTTTTTTGCGAAAAAAGAGAAGCAGTTTGCACGCATGTTTCAGCATTTTTTATAAGCGCCCATACCAAATGCATTTTTGCGCATATGATGTAAGCGACAACGTTCAAGGAGGTGGAGTCTCATGGGCTTCGGATATTGTGGTTATGGTTACGGTGGCTACGGCTACGGCGGCGGATACGGTTCAACATTCGTGTTGATCGTCGTATTGTTCATCTTATTGATTATCGTTGGTGCAGCGTTCGTTCACTAAGAAGAGGCGTTCCAAAGGGCATACCTTTGGAACGTTTTTTTTTCTTTTTCATATGCTGAAAAAGAAAAGCGAAGGAGGCGGAGAAAGATGGATCAACATTTTTTTAAAAACATCGAAAAGAAAACGGGCGTCAATATGCAAGACATTTTTGCCCTTGCGAATTCTTTACAACATGCGAACTTTAAAGACGAAAAAACGGTGCGTGGCATCGTTAAACGCGTTGCTCAAATTGCGAATCGCAACGTGCCGAAAGAGTTAGAAGATAAAATTGTGCAGTCGATCGTCAATAACGGAAAACAAATTGACTTCAATACGATTGCGAATATGATGAATAAAAAATAATGAAAAAGCGAAAAGTCTTAGATGAGGCTTTTCGCTTTTGTTTCAAGGAGAGGGAGCAAGCGCGAGGCGTTTGCTTTTTTTAATCGGCGCATGGACGGAACGGAAATAAAAAGCCGTTCTTTTGCGCGAGTGATCGCGACGTAAAGAAGGCGGCGCTCCTCTTCAAGCGGGTCGATATCGCCGTTTCGGTACGCCTCAAGCGCATAGTCATGTGGCAATAGTCCGTCGACTGCCCCGATAATATAGACGATCGGAAACTCTAACCCTTTGGAACGGTGAATGGTCATGAGTTGAATGCCGTCATCGCACGTTGTGTTGGCGTACGCTTTGACACGCTCAACGTGAGAAAGAAACGCCTGGATCGTTTTAAATTTTCGGGCAACGACTTTGACATCGCGCACATCATCGGATCCTTTTTCCATCGCATTCCCTTCGTTGCCACGCTTTTTTAAAAAGTCGCCAAAGCCCATCTCTTTTTCAATGAAGTCAATGGCGTCGATTGGTTTCATGTCTTTCACTTTCGCAAAAAGCGGAACGATCGTACGCAATTTTTGTTGTTGAAACGGTGCGATACGATCGAGTTTAGCGAGCGCTTCAACGAGCGAACAATCTTGTAAAATCGAGATCGCTTTTAAGTCGTTTATGACCGTCTGCTTCAAAAACAATACGGTTGCGACATCCGCAAGTGCTTGCTCATCGTTCGGATTCATACTTAATTGAAAAAAACTTAACAAATATCGCACAATGCGACGGTTGTAAAACGAGTCGCCGTCTGTTGTAACAGGGAAACGAAGTTGGGAAAGCCGTTCAAAGACGGCGCGTGCGGATGCGTTCGTTCGGCATAAAATAGCGATATCGCTCGGTTTGACGCCTTGTTTCATTCGCTCTTCAATGTCGCAGGCAATCATCGTTGCTTCTTCTTCTTCATCGTACGGAAAGAAAAACGTCGGACAATGCATGCTGTCGGTTTGAGCGTTCATTTGTTTTGGAATGCGCGTGCGACTTTTCGAAATGATGCGGTTGGCGAGCGAGACGATCGGATGCGATGAGCGATAATTTTCCGTCAGCTTGACGATTTTCGTATTCGGAAAATCTTTTTGAAATTGGTCAATGAATGATGGATCGGAGCCGCGAAACGCATAAATCGCTTGGTCGTCATCGCCAACGGCACAAATGTGATGCGTATGGGATGCAAGCAGTTTCATCGTTTCATATTGTACATGATTAATGTCTTGAAATTCGTCAATAAGAAAATAGTGAAACCGTTCGTGATATTGTCGTAATCGTTTTTCATCCGTCCGCAACATGTCATAGCACGCATATAACATATCATCAAAATCAAATACATCGAGTTGCCGTTTTCGCTCTTCATATTGCACATACAATTGCACAACACGCTCGTCCCATTCATTTTCGATCGCGATGTCATGAAGGGGGGTGAGCGTATTTTTCCAATATGAAATGCGTTGCATCGCTTCATCGTACGGAAAATCGCGTTCATCAATGCCGATGTCGCGCCCGATTTCTTTCATCATCTTCTCTTTTTGCCAGTCGCGAATGAGCCGCTCATGACGCCAACGGAACGGGTCGGCATGTTGTAACATGCGATAAAATAAGCTATGAAACGTGCCGATTGTCGGTATCCCCGCAAGGTTGTACGACTGAAGTCTTTCGGCTAACTCTTTCGCCGCTTTTGTCGTAAAGGTGACGATCATGATGTTTGTCGCTTTAATATGATGCGTGGTGATCATGGCCGCGGCGCGCGCCGTTAACGTGCGCGTTTTCCCGCTTCCAGCACCTGCTAGAACGAGGAGCGGTCCATCGATGTGGCGCACCGCTTCGTATTGGTCGGCATCGAGCGAAACGTCGCATACGATCGTTTGTTTTTTTTCTTTCTTTTGAAATGGCTCAGTGGGTCGGATCGAGATGGTGTGCGCTTGTTTTCGTTCTTCTTTTATACAAGCATTCGAAACATGATAAAAGTGCGGGGCATGTTCAATCGCTAAATGAAAGCGAACGATTCCACCGCACATCGGGCACGTCCATTTATTCCGCAAACTTTGTTCGTAAACAAGCTCATATTTTTCTCGTGGTAACGTATGAATGTCAAATAATTTGCCGTTATATCGTGCTTTGTTCATCGGTCAAACTCCTTCGTTTCACGTCAACGTCTATGTTAACAGATCATACAATAAGAGAAAAGGAGTTTTTCATTGGCGAGCGAATATATAAATAAAGGAGGCGAGCATATGCACATTCCACCGATTCGGCCAAACCCGCTTCACGTTCCGCGCGTAACGAGCTCACAACGAGCAACAAACGAGAAAAAACAACAAACGCCACAAAAGAAAAAACGACCTCAAGATCGTTCGTTGAAAAAACGTTAATATGCTTGCACATGCATTCCTTTTCCATCTTGCCATTCAGCGTATAAAATGTCTGTATAGTTTTCAAAGCCAGCGTGGCGAATATGTTTTTTTAACCATTGTTCGTCCCAACCGTTTTCGCGTAAATTGTCCCAAACGACTTCCCCATCGATAATGACCGTCACTGGCAATACGGCTTCAGATGCAGAAAAGTTGTGATCTTGGCGCGTCGGTTGTTCGTATGGGGATTTTTTCATGACGCTCACCGTTCCGTCTGTTTCTAAAATGGCATATTCGACTTCGCGAACGGAAAAGACGTTGCGAGCGCGAAGTAAATGTTGCAGTTGGTTTAAATCGAGCTTCGTTTGTTTTAACGCTTCATATAAAATTTTCCCTTTCGAAATGACGATGACCGGTTTTCCTTCCAACAATTCGCGCAGCTCTTTTTTCTTTTGCGTAATCATTTCTGTTGCGTAAATTAACAGTCCCCAAAGTGCAATCGCAAATAACACTTTAGACAGCCCAACGTCGGCATCATATAGCCCATTGCCGACAAGCTCTCCGAGAACGAGGGCAGAAATAAAATCAAACGGTGTAATTTGTGTAATTTGTGTTCGGCCAAGTATTTTCGCCATAATAAATAAAGCGATATAACCGATAACTAATTCGATCGCAATTTGTCCGAATGCGTTCATAATGATATCCTTTCCTTTGTCGCTTATTTTTTAGTATGCCAAGCGAAAAAGAAAACATGCGACCGTTATGATCGCATGTCGATTGTTTTGATCATCGTCACATGTGGAATGCCTGCGTCAAGAAAGACGTCGGATACCGTTTCATAGCCGAGCTGTTTGTAAAACGGTTCAGCATGTGTTTGAGCGTTTAGTTTTACTTTTGAGACGTGCTGTTTGGCGTATTGTTCAATCGCTTCCATGATGCGCTTGCCGATGCCACGTCCGCGATAAGCTGGAAGGACGCAAATGCGTTCGACTTTACCGATGCCGTCAATCGTTCGGAAGCGCCCTGCCGCAATTGGTTTGTCGTTATCGTATATGACGAAATGAACGGACTGTTGTTCAAATCCGTCAATTTCTTCTTCTTCTGATACGCCTTGTTCGTCAATAAAGACAGCGCGCCGGACGGAAAGGGCATCGTGCCAAAGCGCTTCATCTTGCCCGAATTTGACGTCCATATAATTATTCCTTTCCGAGATGAAATGTTTCATATGCGGACCATGATCCGTTTTCAAGCTGATATAACAGATGGAAGCGATCGACTTGTTCTTCAAAATGGACAGATTGCATCTTGAACCGTCCGAATACGTCCGAATATTCGTCGTTTGACAAATTACGTGCGATCGTAATGTGCGGTACGAACGCATAGTCTGTTTGCTCGACGAACGGTGGACGATGTAATTTTTCATGTAGTGTCACGAGTGGCTCTGTTTTTTCTACTTTTAAATAAATGACGTTGTTGACCGGATAAAACGAGCTAAATTTCGTGACGCGCAACAAAAACGGTTCCGTTTCGCGCGCGACGTTGCGCAGTTGTTGAACGAGTTCCTCCAGCTTGTCTTCTTCCACATCAAACGCATATTTTAACGTGATGTGCGGTGGGATTAAAGCGTAATGAGAGTCATACCGTTTGCGATACGCATTTGCAAAATCTTGAATTTTTTTCGATGGAAAAATCGCGATGCCACATTTCATGCGACGTTTCCTCCTTTCATCATTATATTTATATATTATAACAAATTTTCGGAAAATACTGTTACATTTCAATAACTTTTTTTAATCCGATTGGTAAATCTGGCTGCCAGTATGTCCATGAATGATCGCCGTCAAACTCGTGATAATGGTAGCGAACTTGTTTTGTTTGAAGGACGTGAGATAGCGCACGATTTGGTTCAATAAAGTTACGGACAGCTCCGTCTGTCGTTTTCACTTCTGTCTCATGTATGCCGATCGAATGATACAGCGCAAGCAAATGCCAATCGGTAAAAGATTGGACATGCGCCATGACCTCGTCGTTGACGTATGGCGACTGCATGACGACTTTTCCGAACGTATGCGGATATGTCATCGCAGTAAGTAGCGAAACGGTTCCGGCAAGCGAATCGCCGACGAGTATGCGGCTTGAGCCCATGTGATAAGTTGAAAACTGTTCGTCGACAAGTGGCACAAGCTCGTTGGCGAGAAAGCGCATGTACGCTTCTCGTTTTTTTCCGTTCGGGTGGTATTTTTCATAGCGATCGAATACATCGCGATACGGCACGCCGATGACGACAGCGCGCACACGAAGCTCGTCGATGACGCGTCCGATTTTGCCAAACATAAAATAATCTTGTCCGTCTTGTGCAATGATGACGAGGTGTTTATAAAGCGGTGTGACAGGTTTTGAACAATACACACGCAATGATAGTTCCTCGTCTAAATGTTGGCTGTGAAGTTTTAACTCTTGCATGTTCTCCCATCCTTATATATGTCTTTTTCGAGGCGAAGGACTATCGTTGTGATGCCCTCCGCTTTCGACGTTGTTCTTTCTTATCGTACCACATTTCTGCATTTTTTGTCGTTGCGTGATATAATGGGAGAACGAGAGGGGGAATAACACATGAAGCGTATATCAAGCAAAGAAATATATGAAAGAACGTTGCAGCTATTGACGGAACGTGGTGTGACGATTCCAGCGATCGCTGAGATTGTATATGAAATGCAAAGTCCGTACAATCCAGATTTAACGATGGCAGAATGTATAGAAAGTGTCGAAAAAGTGCTTCAAAAGCGCGAAGTACAACATGCGATTTTAGTTGGCATTGAACTTGATAAACTAGCAGAGCAAAACATGCTTTCCGAACCGCTTCAAACGATTGTTGAAACAGACGAAGGACTGTTTGGCGTCGATGAAACGTTAGCGTTAGGGGCAGTGCTCGGATACGGAAGCATTGCGGTGACAACGTTTGGCCATCTCGATAAAAATAAAGTCGGAATCATTAAACAGCTCGATACAAAGCGCGGCAAAGGTGTGCACACGTTTTTAGACGACTTAGTCGCAAGCGTTGCTGCAAGCGCCTCCGGTCGCCTTGCCCACAACTTGCGCGATGAAGAAGAAGCTGCGTTGAATGCGTAAAAAGGAGACCGTAAATCCGGATGGGTTTACGGCTCTTTTACGAAAAAGATGTGAAATATAAACGGCTTGCTTATTATGGGAATGAAGCCCCCAAAAACGCTTTGGGGGCTACGGTGTTTCTTTTTGTTGTTTTAATAAATCGCGAATTTCTGTCAGCAGTTGTTCTTCTTTCGTGAGCGTTTGTGCGGTTTCTTTTGCTTCTTCTTGTTTTTTGACGCGTTCGTATAAGTTGTTCAAAAGTTTGACGAATAGAAAAATGGAAAAGGCGATAATGAAAAAATCTACGACAGTTTGAATAAACGCGCCATATTTTACTTCGGCTTCGCCAACTTTCCATGATAAATTGCTAAAGTTAATGCCCCCTAAAAGCAAACCGACAAGCGGCATAATGATGTCGTTGACGAGAGAAGAGACAATTTTCCCGAACGCTCCGCCGATAATGACCCCGACAGCCAAATCGATGACGTTGCCACGTACCGCAAATTTTTTAAACTCGTGCCACATAACAAACCTCCGTATGTGATGTTTATGTTTTAGTATAACAAAGTCTCCCGATAAGCAAAAATCAATCATTGCTATCTTACAGGAGGAGAGCCCGTTTTTTATCTATTTTGCTTACATATCCAGCAGGTTCCTGATTATACTGAATTAGGAACCTGTATTTTTTTCTCCCACAAACATTTTACTCATACGTTGACGGATCGTTCTGTTTACACATAGGCGCATTTTTTATGGTTCATGCATAACATAGCGATGATCATAAAGAAAGAGGTGGGAACATGTATTATTACTATCCGAATTATGTGTATGTGCCGATGTATCCGTATCCGATGTATCCGCTTCCGCGAGAAAACACGAAAGATTACGGGCCGAACCCGTTTGTTGTCCAAATAGAAGAGGCGACGAAACGAAACAACATGTTTCGTACAACGTTATGGACAGGACCGCATTTACAAGTGACGTTAATGAGCCTTCGTGTCGGGGAAGATATTGGTGTAGAAATTCATCGCGGCGTCGATCAATTTTTACGTATTGAACAAGGCGAAGGCATCGTGCGGATGGGGAAAAGGAAAAATGAATGGACGTTTGAACGACGAGTCAGCGATGGCTTTGCCATTTTTGTGCCTGCCGGAACGTGGCATAATGTCATCAACACCGGAAATATTCCGCTCAAGCTATATTCTATTTATGCGCCGCCACAACATCCTGCTGGAACCGTCCATCCAACAAAAGCCGATGCGCTTGCGGCTGAACAGTAAAAGACTTGGGGGGAGATCCTCAAGTCTTTTAGATGAAGAAGAACGAAAACTGCGAAGCGAGGTGAATGAAATGGAGAAAGTGTTGGAACTCATGATTTCGTATGAACAAAAGGCGTTAGAAAAGGGAAGAGAAGAAGGAATAAAACAAGGAATAAAACAAGGAATAAAACAAGGAATAAAACAAGGTATGAAACATCTTATACAAACGATGGCGCGAAAAGGAATGAGCGTCAAAGATATTGCGAACGTCACAGACCTTACGGAAGAAAAAGTGCGTGAGTTGTTAGAAAAGGAATGAGTCTCCCTCGATGTACAGCAAGCTTGTCATGTTTAGACGATAAAAAACAGTTGCAATTTTTTTGAAAATCATATACATTAGTTAAAAATCAGAAAATTCAATACTTGTGCGTTCTTATCGAGAGAAGGGGAGGGACTGGCCCGGTGAACCTTCAGCAACCAGCCGAAAATGGTCAGGTGCTAAATCCAGCGAATTGGTGTTCAATTCGGAAGATAAGAAGAAGTCGTTGTCTATGGACAAAAAGCCTTCTTCTTAGAAGGCTTTTTATTTTTTCGGAAAGGGAGAGAGGGCATGAGTCATATCGAAACGGTATTAGCGCAAATTGGTAATCGAAGCGAGACGGTGACAGGGACGGTGAATCCACCTGTGTATTTTTCAACGGCATATCGTCATGAAGGGATCGGGCAATCGACAGGGTACGATTACATTCGCACAGGAAATCCGACGAGACGTATTGTCGAAGAAGCGATCGCCGAGCTAGAAGAAGGGGATCAAGGTTTTGCATGTAGCTCAGGGATGGCGGCCATTCAAACGTTGTTTGCGTTGTTTGAAAGCGGTGATCATTTTCTCGTTTCGGCGGATTTATATGGTGGAACGTATCGACTATTTGAAAAAGGGTGGAAGAAATACGGGCTGTCGTTTACATATGCCGATTTTCGCGATCTCGATGCGGTGAAAGGGGATGTGACGGACAAAACGAAAGCCATTTTTTTAGAGACGCCGACAAATCCGCTTATGCAAGAAGCGGACATCGAAGCGGTGGCAACGTTTGCGAAACAACATCATCTTCTTCTCATTGTCGATAATACGTTTTATACGCCTATGTTACAAAAGCCATTAACGAAAGGAGCAGACATCGTCATTCATAGCGCGACGAAATATTTAGGCGGGCATAACGATGTGCTTGCTGGGCTCATTGTCGCAAAAGGAAAAGCGTTGTGCGAGCAATTGGCGATGTATCATAACGCCATCGGTGCGGTGTTGTCGCCGTTTGATTCATGGTTGTTAATTCGCGGCATGAAAACGCTCGCGCTTCGCATGCGCCAACATGAACAAAATGCAAAAGCGATTTATGAATTTTTAGCACAACATGAAGACGTGACCGATGTGCTATATCCGGGCAGGGGAGGCATGTTGTCGTTTCGCGTGCGCGACGAACGGTGGGTGAATACCTTTTTACGAAGCTTAAAGCTTATTACGTTTGCGGAAAGTTTAGGCGGTGTCGAAAGTTTTATTACGTATCCAGCGACGCAAACGCATATGGATATTCCAGAGGACGTTCGTATCGCCAACGGGGTATGTAATCGACTGTTGCGTTTTTCGGTCGGCATTGAACATGTTGACGATTTAATTGCTGATTTAACACAAGCGTTTCAACGCATGAAAGAGGTGTAAAAGATGGATTTACAAACGCAACTTGTTCACAATAAATGGCAAATTGATGCGCAAACGGGCGCGGTGAGCGTCCCGATTCATCATGCATCGACGTTTCATCAGTTTGATTTTGATACGTTCGGAAAGTACGATTACAGCCGTTCGGGCAATCCGACGCGCGAGGCGTTAGAAGAAACGATTGCAGAACTAGAGGGGGGTGTCAGCGGCTTTGCGTTTGCCTCCGGCATGGCGGCGATTTCTACGGCATTTTTATTGTTGTCGAAAGGTGATCATGTGCTCGTTACTGATGACGTATATGGAGGAACGTATCGCATCATCACCGATGTATTAAGCCGATTTGGCATTGAACATACGTTTGTCGATATGACCGATTTAGATGCGGTGGCACGTCACATTCGTCCGAATACGAAAGTCATTTATATGGAAACGCCATCGAACCCGCTCTTGAAAATTACAGATATTCGTGGGGTTGTGAAGCTCGCCAAAGCGCACGGCTGTTTGACGTTTTTAGATAATACGTTTGCGACGCCTATTTTGCAGCGTCCGCTTGATCTCGGTGTCGATGTCGTTTTGCATAGCGCAACGAAATTTTTAGCGGGGCATAGCGATGTTGTAGCGGGGCTAGCCGTTGTCAAAGACGAGCGTCTTGCGAAAGAGTTGCGGAAACTGCAGTATTCGTTCGGTGCGGTGCTCGGCGTGCAAGATGCGTGGCTTGTGTTGCGTGGGCTAAAAACGCTTCATGTTCGGTTAGAACATTCGTCTCGTTCAGCCATACAACTCGCGCAGTTTTTACATCGTCATCCGAAAGTCGCGCACGTATATTATCCAGGGCTTTCGCATCATGACGGGCACATCATTCATCGCGAGCAAGCGCGTGGGTTTGGTGCGGTGCTGTCGTTCGAATTGGAAGATGAACAAGCGGTGCGGACGTTTGTCAAACATGCGCACGTTCCGATATTTGCGGTCAGTTTAGGAGCAGTTGAGTCGATTTTATCGTATCCGGCAAAAATGTCGCACGCAGCGATGCCGAAAGCGGAGCGCCACCGTCGCGGTATTACGGACGGCTTGTTGCGCATGAGTGTTGGACTTGAAGCCATTGATGATTTGATTGCCGACTTTGAACAGGCGTTATCATATGTATAGGCTAGGTCAGTACCTAGCCTTAGCTAATTTGGTCGAGGGCATGTCGTTGTAGTTGTTGCTCGACCATGCGATCGAGTTGTTGGATTTTTTTCAAGGCCAGTTCATCATCGATTTGGCGATAATGATGTTTGCCACCCGGTTCTTCATCTGCTTCATCGGCAAGTTTGACGATCGTCTGGAGCGGCTTTCGTTTTAATTCTCCTTCTGGAAGATACGAGTCGGTATGAAGCAAAATGGCGAGGGCGATTTCTTTCGCGTGCTGAGGATGTTCTCCGAGTCGAATAAGCAGTTTATGCGCTCGCTCAGCCCCTTTGATCGCGTGAATGTCGTTTTGTTTATATGTTTCATAATCCCATGTTCCGTTTGAATACCATTCGTAATGACCGATATCGTGAAGCAATGCCGCTTTTGTCGCCAAGTCGACGTTGACACCGTACTGTAAGGCGAGGCGATACGCATGATATGCGGTCGCAATGGCGTGCGCGACGCCTGAGCGTTTTAAATATTTTTGGGTGATGGGGTGAAGGAAGATGTCAGTTAATGTGACACGTCTCATAGCTCACCATCCCTTTCGAATGTTTTTCTAATTATCATATCATGTATACTTCTAACATGGCAATACATATTTTTCTGTTTTTCCTTCATACTAAGTGAAAAAAGGTTTGGAGGACGCATATGTTTTTATCATTATTATTATCAATGATGACAGCGTTTTCATTCAATGGGCATGCTTGCACGAAAAAATTGGATGAAGCAAACGTGCAATTGTGTGGAAAAGAAGATGGAGATTGGGTGCGCCATTTTATGTTGCGCGTCGGCAAAGAGACGTATGCGTTTCCAGAATGGGAACATGTGAACGATCCGAAAGCCATTCCGCAATTATATTCCATTGACGTGACGGAAGATGGAAAAGAAGATGTTGTCGTTTTTCTCGTGAAAGCGCGCGGAAACGGCACGTATAAAAACGAAGTGCACGTATTCACCCATAGCCAAAGCGGCATGGAAGAAGTCATCGTCGAAGATCCGCGCACCGTCGTTTTAAAAAGCATGAAAATGAAAGAGACAGACGAAGGAACAGAGCTTGTCATCGATCATGTTCACGCCCTCATTCCGTACAATCGCCAAGGTGAAAGAGGAATAAAAGTGACATTCGATCGCTTTGTAAAGTATGCGATCGACAAACAAAAGCTAAAGGCCGTTTTATTGCTAGAAAGAAAAAAAGGCGAATACATCGGCAGTTTAATCGTCACATATGAATATAAAGACGGCCTTTTTCAAGGTACTCACATCGACTTTATCCGCCATTAGCCATTGCGTATGCGATGGCTAAAAATTTTTTAAAAAAAGTATTTGACAATGTGTATGAAGGTGATTATAATAAAAAATGTGTTCGATAGGACAACGACATACGATTCCGTAGCTCAGCTGGGAGAGCGCCACCTTGACAGGGTGGAGGTCGCTGGTTCGAGCCCAGTCGGAATCATCGCAAAACCCGAGTTCTTTTAGAGAGCTCGGGGTTTTTCGTGTGCGCTCGGCATGGGGGCAATCTCTAGGGTGAAAGTCCCGAACTGCGAAGGCAGAAGTAGCAGTTAGCTTAACGCAAGGGTGTCCGTGGTGACGCGGAATCTGAAGGAAGCGGGCGGCAAACTTCCGGTCTGAGGAACACGAACTTCATACAAGGCTAGGTATCATTGGATGAGTTTGCAAAACAAAACAAAGTCCTTTCTGCCGAAGGTGATACAGAGTAAATGAAGCAGATAGATGGAAGGAAAGATTGTACTCTTACCCGAGGAGGTCTGATGGATACGTGAAGTACGCTTCATAACCTACTTAGTGATAAGTAGCTGAACCATCAGAAGTCAGCAGAGGTCATAGTACGAATCGGTCTAGAACGATTCGGAAGGACTGAACAATCAAGAGAAAATAGCCCTTGGCATTCAGTACGTCATGATGAACACAGAAAACATGGTACCTCCCAAGAGAAAGGAAACGGTGAATCCCGTGGGGGATCTTTTGGAGGGTGGAGTGACGACTGGCATAAGAAGATCAGCTATTTACGGAAGGAAGCTTACGTCGTCATTATCTTGATTGAACCGCCGTATACGGAACCGTACGTACGGTGGTGTGAGAGGACGGAGGTTAATCACCTCCTCCTACTCGATTATTCTTCATGGTAGTTGGAAAATGTATAGAAAAATCAAACATATTTGATACAATAAAAAAATAACGATCGTATAGGAGGGAAGATGATGTACATGTATTTGTTTGAAAACGATCAGCCCGTCGTTTGTTTCTAAGACGGAGCAGGGGTTCGTTCCGTCTTGCAGAGAACAAAAAAGACGGGGGAAAGAAGATGAGACAAACATTTTTCGGTTCGTTGTATTTATCGCTCGCGGCGAGCATTTGGGGTGGCATGTATGTCGTTAGTAAATATGTGCTCGATTATGTTCCGCCATTGACGCTTGTATGGCTTCGTTATGCGATTGCTTTTTTTGTGTTATGGGCAATTTTACGAGTGCAACGCATTCCGGCGCCAAAAGAAAAACAAGATTGGAAGCATATCATATCCATTGGGATCGTTGGGTATGTCGTTTCCATTTCGTTGCAGTTTCTCGGCACGAAATGGTCGGATGCGCATACGGCTTCGCTTATTACTTCGGCAACGCCTGCGTTTATCGTTATTTTTGCTCGTTGGATGTTAAATGAAGCGATGACGTTACGAAAACTAAGTGCGCTTTTGCTTGCGACGGCAGGGGTTGTCGTTGTCGTTGGATTTGGTCAGGAAGAGACGACATCCTTTTTCGGAAATGTATTACTTGTTGGAGCGGCAGTTACGTGGGCGCTTTTATCGGTGCTTGTTAAAATCGCATCGGCTCGCTTGTCGGTGTTAGTCATTACGACTTATGCGATTTTTGTTGCTTTCATTGGCACAACGCCATGGATGGTATGGGAATGGTGGCAAGCGACGGCTATCACATATTCGTTTCCTGTTTTGCTTGGGATCATTTATCTCGGTGTTGTGTCGACGGCGGGGGCGTTTTTTCTTTGGAATAAAGGGATGGAAATGATGGATGCTAGCGTCGGTTCGCTCTTTTTCTTTTTTCAGCCGCTCGTTGGTTCGCTGTTCGGCTGGCTGTTTTTACATGAGCAATTACATGTTTCGTTTTGGATTGGTGGAGCATTCATTATCGTTGGAGTTATTGTTGCGGTGTTTGAGAGGAAGCCATCGGATGTATAACAATGAGCCCTTGTGCATACGCAAGGGCTTTTACAACATTGTATACACCGTTAAAACAAGCACACATACGAAAACGACGATCATGACGTTAGCGCCGAGCCATGAAGCAAGTACGGCACTTACAAAGCCGAGGATGCCAAACCACGGATCATCTTGGATAAGAAAAATGCTTGGAATGATTAAAGCGCCGAGCGTGGCGTATGGGACGTTGCGCAATACACCGCGCCAAAAAGGTGGTAAGTTGATACGGTGAAAAACAGTCAACGGCAGCATGCGTGGAATGTATGTGACGATGCCCATGCCGAGAATGATAAACATGATGTCACTGCGCATACGTTGTCTCCTTTCTTCTTTCCATCGCCCATTGAACGAATATTGCTGACAAAATCGTCGAAATAACGATCGCCCATCCTTTTGGAACGTGAAGCCATAATAAAAGTATACAGTTGATGAGACCAGAACTGATTGCGAGCCAAAGCGCTTTTTGTTCGATTTTGATGGCAGGAACTAAAAGCCCGACAAACATCGCATAAAGGGCAACAGATAAACTTAGTTGTACGTTTTCTGGCAAATACGCGCCGACGATATGTCCGATGGCAGAGTTGACGACCCAGCTGCTGTAGGAAATGAAAATAAGTCCGAACATATACGAAGCACAAACCGGTCCTTCTTTCATCGCAGCGACAGAAAACGTTTCGTCTGTTATGCCGAATGCGTATAACGCTTTTTTCAAAAGTGCATCGTGTTCCGCCTTTTCATTCAAGGATGCCGACATTAAAAAATGGCGAATGTTTAAAATAAATGTCGTGAAAATGATTTCAAATGCGCCTGTGCCAAGAGAAAGTAAATTGAGCGAAATGTATTGCGCCGCCCCCGCAAATACGATCATGCTCATGAGCGTTGTTTCGATGATGGAAAGACCTGTGGATTTTGCTAACAAACCGAACGTAAGCGCAACAGGTGCGTATCCAATCGCAATCGCGATTCCTGCTTTAACACCATGACGAAACATATGTATCCCCCCTTCTTTTGTATTTTCATAAAATTTTTTCTATTTCGCAAGTAAAAAGATGAAACTTCTTGTATTTTCTATCGTATAGTAAGTCAATGGACATGAAAGGAATGATTCCCATGCTTAAAAAGTTACTAGACCTTCTTTTGAATAAAAACATGCATAAGCCCCGTTACAGCAGCAGTGATCGTTATACGTACCGTCCGCATCGCCATTCATCACAGTACGGCTATAAGCATTATAAGAAAAAACATCATAGCCGTAGCGTATTCTCAAGCTTTTTTAGCAGCTAATGATTCATTTGTTTCAAAAGCCGTATCGGGAAGGCACAGTCGTGAATGGACGGTATGTGATTGAGAAGCAGCTTGGAGAAGGAAGTTACGGTGTTACGTATGTAGCGCGCGATGAACAGACGACCGAACGTGTCGTGTTAAAGCAAATGAAACGCACGAAACGAAAAAAGCGGCGTGCATCGTTTGAACGAGAAGCGCTCATTTTAAAGCAGCTCGATCATCCGCAAATTCCGAAATTGTACGATTCGTTTGAAACAAACAACGTTCCACATCTTGTTATGGAATATATCGAAGGGGATACGATCGAGACGCTCATTTTTGATAAAAAACAAACGTACGGGGAAAAAGAAGCGTTTTCGTTGCTTTCGGATGTGTTGCCTGTCATTCAATATATTCACGCAAAGCAAATCGTTCATCGCGATTTGCGCATTCCGAATATCGTCTTTCGCGATGGGATTGTATATGTGCTTGATTTTGGGCTTGCGCGTTTTTTACATGAACAAGATGAACCGTTTTTGACGGTTGAACAACGACTTAGACGAGCGATTGATGTGAAAAGCGACATATACGCTCTCGGCCATTTTTTATTGTTTTTATTGTATTCTTCCTATGAACCGATGGAGGAGGAAGAAAAAAGCTGGGAAGACGAATTGTTGCTCACTGAGGACGCGCGTGGCGTGTTGCGGCGTATGTTGCAACTTGATGTGCCGTATGCATCCGTTGAACAGCTAGCGCGCGATGTCGCATATGTCGTGCAGTAGGCGTTTTATGACGCCTATTTTTTATGTTTCTCAAGTTCACGTTTGGCACGAATGAACGCAATCAGTTGAATGATTTCGTCTTCCGTTACTTGTTCGCCGTCTATCGTCATATGAAACGTGAGATGAGTTAGCTCAATGGTTGGCTGTTCTTTATCTGTGACCCCAAGCAAATAATCCGTTGTTGTGCCAAACAAGACGGCGAGTTCTTTCACTGCTTCGAGTGACGGCTGGCGGTAGCCCGATTCATAGCCGGCGTACGTACTTTTTGCGATATTGAGTTGATCGGCAATATATTGCAACGACCATTGCTTCTTTTTTCTCAGCTCCGACAATCGCTTTGAAATCATCGTGTTTCTCTCCTTTATCGTTCTTCTTCCGTTGTTCGCGAAACGAATAAAAGTGCTTGTTATTTTCTTTTTTTCTGCATATAATTGAAATAAAGGTACGCGAATCGCGAACAATTTTATTTATAGTTTACACTACATGACACAAAGAATACAATAGATGACTTAAAATCGCCATATTTGAGGTGACGATGATGAAAAATATTTTGTTGCTTGCGACCGGCGGCACGATTGCTTCGGTGCCGAGCGAAGAAGGATTGACGCCGAAGCTGACGGCAGAAGAATTGACGAGCTATATTACGATTGAAAATCAGCCGTATCGGTTACATAGTCAAATTTTAATGAACATCGACAGCACGAATATGCAACCGGAACATTGGTGCGATATCGCAAAGGCGATTTATACACATTATGACAACTATGACGGATTTGTCGTCACACACGGAACAGATACGATGGCTTATACGGCAGCTGCGTTGTCATATATGATTCAAAACAGCAAGAAACCGATTGTATTGACCGGTTCACAAGTGCCGATTGGTTTTCCGAAGACGGATGCGAAAAAAAATATACGCGATGCGCTTCGTTTTGCGTGTGAAGACGTCGGCGGCGTGTTCGTCGTCTTCGATGGGCGCGTCATTTTAGGAACGCGAGCGGTCAAAATGCGGACGAAAAGCTATGATGCGTTTGAAAGCATTAACCATCCGTACGTTGCTTACATTCATCGGGAAACGATCGATTACCAATATGAACTCCAACAACCGAATGGGCATGTGCAGTTTGATTCCTCGCTTTGCCCGGATGTGTTTTTATTGAAGCTTCATCCAGGGACAAAGCCAGAAATATTCGATTACATTCGCCATTTATATCGTGGCGTCATTATTGAAAGTTTCGGTAGCGGCGGCGTGCCGTTTCAGGGACGCAATTTATTGCCGAAAATAAAGGAACTGATCGACGATGGCATGGCGGTCGTCATTACGACGCAATGTTTAGAAGAAGGAGAAGATTTAACATTATATGAAGTCGGACGAAAAGTCGCGCAAAATACAGTCATTTTATCAGGAGATATGAATACGGAAGCGATCGTACCGAAGCTCATGTGGGCGTTAGGAAAAACGACGAATGTCCTTGAAGTGAAAAAAATAATGGAAACGCCAATCGCCAATGACATGACAGAAAAATATGAAGAAGGTTGGGATGCGTAAATGATGCAAACGAAAGCAGTACGACTTGAACGAGATTTGCTTGGCGAAAAAGAAATTCCATACGATGCGTATTACGGCATTCAAACGATGCGCGCGGCGGAAAATTTTCCGATTACCGGCTACCGTTTGCATCGGGAGCTTATTCAAGCGATGGCGGTCGTAAAAAAAGCAGCAGCGCTTGCGAATATGGAAACAGGACAGCTCGATATGCGCATCGGTGAAGCGATTGTGAAAGCAGCGGAAGAAATTATCGCGGGACAATGGCACGATCAATTTATTGTCGATCCGATTCAAGGTGGCGCAGGCACGTCGATTAATATGAATACGAACGAAGTGATCGCGAATCGCGCACTTGAATGGCTAGGAGAGCGGAAAGGGAATTATCATATCATTAGTCCGAATACGCATGTAAACATGTCGCAATCGACAAACGATGCGTTTCCGACAGCGATTCATATCGCGGTATTAAATATGGTGAACAAATTGCTTCAGACGATGGAACATATGCACGATGTGTTTGCCGAAAAAGCGAAACAGTTTGATCATGTCATTAAAATGGGGCGGACGCATTTACAAGATGCGGTTCCGATTCGTCTCGGTCAAGAATTTGAAGCATATCGCCGCGTTGTAAAACGCGATATCGAACGCATCGCCAAATCGCGCCAACATTTATATGAAGTGAATATCGGCGCAACGGCGGTAGGCACGGGATTAAATGCCGATCCTGCCTATATTGAACGCGTCATTTTTCATCTCGTTCAGTTGACGCGCTTACCGCTCGTGCGTGCAGCACATCTCGTCGATGCGACGCAAAATACCGATGCATATACGGAAGTGTCGGCCGCTTTAAAAATATGCATGATCAATATGTCAAAAATCGCAAACGACCTTCGTCTCATGGCTTCTGGTCCGCGCGCAGGGCTTGGGGAAATTAAATTGCCTGCTCGTCAACCCGGCTCGTCCATTATGCCGGGAAAAGTAAATCCGGTCATGGCGGAAGTTGTCAATCAAGTGGCGTTTCAAGTGATTGGCAACGACCAAACGATTTGTTTAGCCTCAGAAGCAGGACAGCTTGAGTTAAATGTGATGGAGCCTGTGCTCGTATTTAATTTGCTTCAGTCGCTTCATATGATGGACAACGTGTTTCGCGTGTTTACAGATTATTGTTTAGTTGGCATTGAGGCGAATGAGGAACGAATGAAACAACATGTTGAAAACAGCATCGGCGTCATCACAGCCGTCAATCCGTACATCGGCTACGAAGCGGCATCGCGCGTCGCAAAAGAAGCGCTTCGTACGGGAAAATCGGTGCGTGAATTATGCATCGAGTATGATTTGTTGAATGAAAAGCAATTACATGATATTTTAGACCCGTATGCCATGACAAGTCCGGGCATTGCTGGTAAACATTGATGAAAAGGAAGGTTACAACATGTCAAGCGGAGCAAACATGCACATTACGATTCGACTACAATTTGCGAAACATGTCGTCTCTTTTAGCGACATTGCTACAGCGATTGGACAAGCAGGAGGAGATATTGTCGGCATCGACGTCATTTCTTCAAGCAAAACACATACCGTGCGCGACATTACGGTGAGCGTCCTTGACTCGAAACATGCGGACGTTGTCGTCGATACGTTGCGAAAAACAGCGGGTGTGAAAGTCATTCACGTATCTGACCGCACGTTTTTAATGCATATCGGTGGAAAAATTGAAGTGAAATCGAAAATTCCGATTAAAACGCGCGATGATTTAGCGCGCGTGTACACGCCGGGAGTGGCGCGCGTATGTACGGCGATTGCCGAAGATCCGACGAAGGCGTATTCATTAACGATTAAACGGAATACAGTGGCCGTTATTTCAGACGGAACGGCAGTATTAGGACTTGGCGATATTGGACCGTATGCGGCGATGCCTGTCATGGAAGGAAAGGCGATGTTGTTTAAACAACTCGCTGGCGTCGATGCGTTTCCGATTTGTTTAGATACGAAAGATACAGATGAAATTGTGCAAATCGTCAAAGCGATTGCCCCAGCATTTGGTGGTATTAACTTAGAAGACATTGCTGCGCCGCGTTGTTTTGAAATTGAAGAGCGATTGAAACAAGAGCTCGACATTCCTGTTTTCCACGACGACCAGCACGGCACAGCTGTCGTTTTACTCGCGGGGCTATTAAATGCATTAAAAATTGTAGATAAAAAGATTGAAGAGATTAAAGTTGTATTAACAGGCATCGGCGCAGCAGGCATTGCTTGCACGAAAATGTTGCTTGCGGCTGGCGTGAAAAACATTATCGGCGTCGATCGCCAAGGGGCGATTCATCGCGGGGTGCAATACGACAATCCGTATTGGAATGAATATGCGCAACTGACAAACCCAGAGAATATAAGCGGTTCGCTTTCGGATGTCATCGTCGGCGCGGACGTATTTATCGGCGTATCTGCTCCAGGCATTTTAAAAGTAGAAGATGTAAAAAACATGGCGAAAGATCCAATCGTTTTTGCGATGGCAAACCCGGTTCCAGAAATTGATCCAGAGCTTGCGGAGCCGTACGTTCGTGTCATGGCGACAGGACGTTCAGACTATCCGAACCAAATTAATAACGTTCTTTGTTTCCCAGGCATTTTCCGCGGAGCGTTGGACTGCCGCGCCATCGAAATTAACGAAGAAATGAAACTCGCTGCCGCCCAAGCGATCGCCTCTGTCGTCACCGACGAAGAATTAAGCGAAACGTACATTATCCCAAGCGTCTTTAACAACAAAGTCGCAGAACGCGTGCGCGAAGCCGTCATGAAAGCCGCATACAAAACAGGCGTCGCCCGTAAAGACGATATGATGTTTCGATAAAAACATGGCGCAATGACGCCATGTTTTTTGTTTCAAGTTTAAGGCATAAGCTTCCGTTGCTTCTTCGTGATGTTTAGAATAGAATGAGAGAGTGAAAGAAACCGACATGATAGGTGAATATATTTTATGAAGCGATTATACACATGGTATGTAGCGCTCATCTCGATTATGGGGTGTGCCTTATTTTTGTATATATGGCCGTTTGAGCATGTAGAACAACAATGGCTGTTGTTGCTTTTACTTTCTTTCTTGACGGCTTTGTTAAGTACTTACATTGTCCATCTCCCCCCAAAAGGAAATGCCTTTTCATTAGACTCAACAATTTATTTAGCTACCATCTTCGTATATGGATTAGAAACATCATTAATGGTGTTGCTATTAAGTATGATTCCAACATATCTTTTTCACGAAAAGAAGATGGCTTGGTGGAAACATGTATGTAATTTTGCGATGTATACATGCATGTTTGTTGGGGCTTATTATTCTTTTGTCATGCTTGGAGGAGAAAGTGGTTCTTTTTCGATTCACTTTCTTGATGCGTACTTATTTTCTTTAATTGTTTATTCCATCATAAACATGTTATTAATCATAGGATTTTTTTCACTTTCCTCTTCTTCTAGCGTTAGACATATTTTGATGGAGATGTTAAATGAGTGGCTTTTTACTTATGGTGTTACACTACTAACGTCCTTAGTGTTAGTCAGTCTTCTTTTATTAAATGAATATTTTGGGATTTTGCTGTTTACAGCTATTGGTTTGTTATTATCTTTAGCTTTTAGACAATATGGACGTTTATATGAAAAAGCGGCGAATGACAAAACGTATATTGAACAGTTACTGAATTCGTTGCCAATCGGAATTGTGACAATTGATGAATCGACATCGAATAATTTTATTAACGATTCCGCTGCGATGTTGCTCGATTTAGATAAAAAAGAAATGAAACAAATGATCGAGCAGGAAAGGGAAAGTGAAAAAAACGCTCTATTTTGGAATCTTTTCATTCACCGTGATCCATTTCAGCAAGTAAAGGTACCGTATGAAAAAGATGAGAAGAAAAAAATATTTTTAGCGTCTCAATCGAATTTGCTTAATTTATATGGTGAGAAGGTGGGGCGTACTATTTTCTTTTTAGACATCACCGAAATGGAAGAGCTAACGAAGCGAATACATCAATCGGAAAAGTTGGCGTTAATGGGGGAGATGGCAACGAAAGCAGCGCATGAAATTCGCAATCCGCTTACGGTCATTCATGGCTTTTTAGCGTTTATGAACGAAAATTTAGCGGAAAACGAGCGTAAACAATACCACATTCCGCTTTTATTAAAAGAAATTGACCGCATTAATGCCATTGTCGAAGATATGCTTCTCATTGCAAAGCCGAGCGCACCGATGTTAAAAGAGACGTACATGGAAACGATCGTTCAAGATCTTCTTTCTTTGCTGCAGCACACATGTGAAACAAAAAAAATCGCTGTTCACGTTCGCCTGGATCGGGTTCCGTTATGGATCGATCCGAAACAAATGATGCAAGTGTTATACAATTTACTGCACAACAGCATCGAAGCTATTGAAGAAAACGGCACGATTTGCATGTATTCCGATGTGAATGAGACGTACAATATGTATATTTACGACTCCGGCCGCGGAATTCCAAAAGAGATGCAAAAGACGATTTTTGAACCGTTTATGACAACGAAATCATCGGGCACAGGCTTAGGGTTAACGATTGTGAAACGAATTATCGAAAACCATGGCGGAACGATTGCGCTTCATGATAGTTCGGAGAAAGGAACGACGTTTGTCATCAGCTTGCCGATTGGGCGATAAAAAAGCCAGCGTGCTAGACGTTGGCTTTTTTATATAGCTATGCAGGGAATGTGCTCATGTTGTCGAATAAAAACATCGAAACCATTGTATGCGAGGTGAATGTATGTCCATTGATCACGATCGTCTGTTTAAAGAGTTAATTCAAACGTTTTTTGAGGAATTTATTGTTCTCTTTTTCCCGACGATGCATGAGCATATCGACTTTCAACACGTATCGTTTTTGTCGGAGGAGCTGTTTACCGATGTAACGGCAGGGGAGAAGTATCGCGTTGATTTGTTGGTCGAAACGAAATTGAAAGGGGAAGATAGCCTAATTATTGTCCATATCGAAAACCAAAGCTACGTCCAACCATCGTTTCCTGAACGAATGTTTATTTACTTTAGCCGGTTGTTTGAAAAATACCGTAAACACATCGTGCCGATTGCCGTCTTTAGCTACGATACGATCCGCGACGAACCATCGACATTTACCCTTCAATTTCCGTTTGGTCATGTGCTTGATTTTCACTTTTTCACTGTGGAGCTTCGTAAACAAAACTGGCGCAACTACATCCGCCAAGACAATCCGATCGCCGCTGCACTGCTCAGTAAAATGGGGTATACTGAAAGTGAACGGGTAGAATTGAAAAAACAATTTTTACGCATGCTTGTGCGGATGGAATTAGACGAAGCGAAACAACGGTTATTGTTTGGCTTTTTTGAAACATATGTGAAACTATCAGATGAAGAAGAACGAAGACTACGAAGCGAGGTGAATGAAATGGAGACGAAAGAAAAAGAACAAGTGTTGGAACTCATGATTTCGTATGAACAAAAGGCGTTGGAAAAAGGAAGAGAAGAAGGGATGAAACGTCTTATACAAACGATGGCGAGAAAAGGAATGAGTGCAAAAGACATTGCGAACGTCACAGACCTTGCGGAAGAAGAAGTGAAACAGCTATTGGAAAAAGAATAAGTTGTTTGCTCATTATCGTCGATCTCCCGTTTTATGAACACTCCGGGAGATTGACGACAATTATCAAGGAAATGAACCGAATTTTCGGATGTGTGATGATGGTGTATAGCTTTTCCGTGTGTTGATACATTGGCACTTTTTATGGTTGTATTGTGCAAATGATGGAATGTATCGTTCGCTCGGACTTATTCGATTTGTATCATGCCTATGAGGAATAAACACGTCAGCGTGCTAGACGTTGGCTTTTTTCGTATAGGTTTGATAGGTACTATTTTACTTTTTCTTCAAAATTCGTTATAATGTAAAGTAGAGGACATCTTTCTTTCCGATGGCGGTAAAGTGAGATGTTTTTTTCATGGAGACATTGATTTCACAAAGAAATGGAGGGATTTCTGATGAAGAAATACGCCATTGTGTATTGTGAACATCAATTTGGTTCCATGGATGGAAAAACAGCAAATGGACTTGTGCGCGATTCGGGGTTGTATGAGATCGTGGCAGTCATTGATTCGACAAAAGCTGGTCAAGATGCCGGCGAGGTGCTTGATCAAAAGAAAAACGGCATTCCGATTTGTAAAAGTCTTCAAGATGCAATGACCTCCGCAAAAGAAAAACCAAACTACTTCATCTTAGGAATGGCTCCAGCGAACGCTTTTCTCAAAAAAGAAGAACGCCAAGTGATTATCGAAGCGATGGAAGCAGGCATGCACATCATTAATCCACTTCAAGAGTTTTTAACAGAAGATGAAGAAATGATGACGCTAGCGAAGCGATATGGGGTCACGATTCGCGACGTTCGCAAACCGCGTCCGAAAAAAGAATGGACGTTGTTTACGGGACGCATTTTGCAAGTGAAAGCGCCAATTGTGGCGGTGCTTGGGACAGATGGCGCATGCGGGAAACGAACGACGGCGATGATCGTTGATAAAGCATTACAAAAACGCGGTTATAAAACGGCATTCGTTGCGACAGGACAAACAGGTTTAATTCAAGGTGCGTCGTACGGATTTGCGATGGACGCATTCCCGCTTCAATATATGATCGGCGAACTGGAGCGTGAAGTGGTGCGCGCATATGAAACAGAGCGACCGGACATTATTATCGTAGAAGGACAAGGGGCGTTAAGCCACCCAGCTTATGTGAGCTCGGCTGGCATTTTAAAAGGGGCGCGGCCGCAAGCCGTTATTTTACAACACCCACCGAAGCGAAAAGTGCTTGGTGACTTCCCGTTTGTTGAGATGCCGACAGTGGAAAGTGAAGTTGCGTTAATTGAGCATTTCGGAAAGACGAAAGTCGTTGCGATTACGTTAAATCATGAAGGGATGACAGATGACGAATTGAAGCGAACGATTGATGAATATGAACGAACATTCCATATGCCTGTAACAGACGTGCTGAAATATGGGGCAGATAAAGTTGTCGCACGCCTCATCGAATTTTTCCCATCGTTACAAAAGCGTGAGGTGGCGGTGTAATGACGGCGAAAGTCGAAATTGACTTGCGGAAAATTCGTCATAATGCTGTGACGTTAAACAAATGGTGCGAAGAAAAAGGGATTCAAATGACAGCTGTCGTCAAAGGGGTGGGCGGAGATGTACACATTGCGCGCGCCCTTGTCGATAGCGGCATTACAAGTTTAGCAGATACGAAAGTGGAGAGAATCGCAAAATTAAAATTAGCGCAAATTCCAGCCACATATATGCTTATTCGCACGCCTGCGCTAAGCGAAGTGAGCCAAGTCGTTCAACACGTCGATGTCAGCGTCCAATCGGAAATCGATGTCGTGCGTGCCATCTCTGCAGAAGCGGTGAAGCAAAACAAGACGCATGCGATCATCGTCATGGTTGAAATGGGCGACTTGCGCGAAGGCGTCATGCCGACAGATGTACCGGCATTTATTGAACAAATTTTGCCGTTGCCAAACATTCAAGTCGTCGGCATTGGAGCGAATTTTGCCTGCTTCGGCGGCATTATCCCAACCGATCAAAAAATGCGTGAACTTTCATCGCTTGCCAAATATATTCAAAAACAGTATTCATTATTGTTACGGTACGTGTCAGGTGGCAACTCTGCAAACTATTATTGGCTAAAACAAACGACAGACGTCGGATGTATTAACCATTTGCGATTAGGAGAAGCCATTTTTTTAGGACGTGAGACGATTCGTGGTGCTGCGCTCCCTGGCTTATATCAAGATGCATTTTGTTTAGTGACCGAAGTCATTGAAGTGAAAACGAAACCATCTGTTCCATACGGTGTACAAAGCCGCAACGCATTTGGCGAAACGCCGACGTTTCAAGAACGCGGCATGATGAAACGCGCGATTGTCGGCATCGGTCGCCAAGATGTACACGTCAACGGACTAACGCCCCTTGCGCCCGTTGACATCATCGGATCAAGCAGCGACCATATTATTGTTGATGCGACACGCACCGACATTCAAATCGGTGATCACATTCGCTTTGCGGTGGACTACGGTGCAATGATTTCGCTTATGACGTCCCCATACGTTCAAAAAACGTATGTACAAACAGATGAAAAAAACGGCCGTTTCCCGACAAAAACATCGGCGTAAGCAAGCCAGCGCATGAGGCGCTGGTTTTTACATTTTCAACCTTTGAATCGCTCTCGCAAGTTTTACAACAAACGGAGTGCATGATTGAATGAATCAAAATAATTGTTTTCGTATCATTAAAAAAACAATTGTAAAACGCTTTCATTTTCGTGTATAATACTACTAAACCGATTTAGTAAAGGAGAAAAAATACGTTGCGGAAAGTTACAATGGCTGATGTAGCAAGATTGGCGAATGTTTCAAAAAGTACGGTGTCGCAATATTTAAATAAAAGATATGAATATATGAGCGAAGAAACGAAAAAGCGCATTGCAGAGGCGATTGAGCAGTTGCAGTATCGTCCAAATGTCATTGCGCGTAGCTTAAAGCAAAAATCAACAGCAACCATCGGTGTGATCGTTTTTAACATTTTGCATATGTTAACGACACAAGTGTTGCGAGCAATTGAAGATATGTGTCAACAACACGATTTTCATGTCATCGTTTGCAATACAGATGACGATCCTGAAAAAGAAAGAAAATATATTGATATGTTATGGGCAAAGCAAGTGGATGGGTTTATTATTTTTCCAACAGGAAAAAACGTAGATTTGTACAAAAAAATGATCGAAGCACGATTGCCACTTGTATTTGTTGACCGTACGGTTGAAGGAATCGACGTAGATGCTGTTTTATTAGATAATGAGGGAGCTGTGCAGTTAGCTGTGCGTTATCTCGTTAAGCAAGGATATAAACATATTGGGCTTGTTGCACCGCCATTTGCTTCACACGTCATTCCACGTACAGAGCGGATACATGCATTTCGTCATGTGTTGCGCGCGGCAAATCTTCCAATTGAGGAAGAATGGATTGTTACCGAGCAAGTGAAACGTATTCCAGAGCGATTGGATGCGCTTTTGCGACAAAACAAACTTCCTGAAGCGATATTTGCGATCAATGACTTAACATTAATGGAAGTGTTGACGTTTGTCAAAAAGCATCAACTTTCTATTCCAACTGACGTGGCGCTCATTAGTATTGACGATGTTCCATTTGCATCCGTTTATACCCCTTCATTAACAACGATTGCCCAGCCAGCTTTTGACATGGGCAAAAAAGCGGCCGAACGATTGTTTATGCAAATGGATGGTGAAACTCGTCCACAAATGTTTCGGCTTGCTCCAAAGCTAATAGAAAGAGATTCGGCAAAGAAAAGAGGAGAGAAAAATGAATGGTAGTCAAGTAGTCATTGGAATAGATATTGGGACGACAAGTACAAAGGCTGTCATTTTTGAAGAAGATGGGCGTATTCGTACAATGCATGCGGTAGAATATCCGATGTTTCATCCCCAGCGAGAGTGGGCGGAACAAGACCCTCATGTTCTTTTTTCAGCTGTCATGCAAAGTATACAAGGCGCTATATACAAAGGACATGTTTCAGCGGAACAAGTAAAAGCGATAGGATTTAGTGCAGCGATGCATTCATTAATTTTAGTGGATGAACATCATCGCCCGTTGACGAACTGTATGATTTGGACAGACAATCGTGGCAGTAAACAAGCAGAACAATTGCGGAACAGCGAAAAAGGAATCGAAATATATAAAAAAACTGGCACACCGATTCATCCGATGTCACCGCTTGTAAAATTAATGTGGTTCAAAGAGCATATGCCACATGTATTTGAACGAACGTATAAGTTTATTTCTATTAAAGAATATGTGCTATATCAATGGTTTCAACAGTATGTTGTCGATTATTCGATTGCCTCAGCTACCGGCTTATTTTCTTTACAGACGTTGGATTGGGATGAAGAAATTTTAACGTTTCTTGGCATTGAACGTAGCCAATTGTCATCACCTGTTTCGACGACATATACATTACGGGAAATGGCGAAAAGGTGGGCTGAACAACTCGGAATTTCTCGGAACACACCCGTTGTGATTGGAGCGAGCGATGGTGTTCTTGCGAATGTCGGGGTTGGTGCCGTATTGCCACATGAGGCGGCAATTACAATTGGAACAAGCGGAGCAGTGCGGACGATTTCATCTATTCCAAAAACGGATGAACAAGGGAGAACGTTTTGCTATGTGTTGTCAGAAAATCAATGGGTTGTCGGGGGACCGACAAATAATGGTGGCATCTTATTACGCTGGCTACGCGATGAATTTGGGGCACAAGAAAAAGAAGTAGCGAAACGGCTTGGTATAGATCCATACGATTTATTAACGCAATATGCTGCACGTGTACCAGCCGGATCGGAAGGATTGTTATTTTTGCCATTTTTATCAGGGGAACGTGCACCGTATTGGGATGCACATGCGCGTGGCACATTTTTCGGTATTAGCTTGCAACATAAGCGCGAACATTTTATTCGAGCTGTAATGGAAGGAGTATGTATGAGCGTATTTTCTGTTGCTCTTGCTGTTCGTGATGTGATTGGACCGTTATCAGAAATTCGCGTGTCGGGTGGATTTGCGAAATCGCCGTTTTGGCGCCAAATGTTATGCGATATGATGGGGAAAGAGTTGCTCGTTCCAGAGACGCATGAAGCATCTGCGTTAGGAGCCGCGTCGTTAGCTCTTTATGCGATAGGAGACATTTCTTCATTACAAGAAGTAAAATCATGGTTACGCATTTCGTCACGTCATGAACCAAATGAACAACATACAGCGATTTATGCGGAACTATTTGATTTATATACAAGATTATATCGCCAGTTAAAAGATGAATTTCAAATCATTTCTTCTTTTCAAAGGAAATATGTATAACTAAGGGGGGTGATTTACTTCATAACTAAATCGGTTTAGTAATTGTAAGCGTTTACTTGAATAAAAACAAAGGGGAGTGGAGTACATGGCATCGTCTTCGTTAATTCTTATTGTTATTGCTGGCATTAGTTTGTTATTGTTTCTCATTATTCGTTCAAAGTTACATGCGTTTGTCGCTTTGTTGCTCGTCAGTTTACTTGTTGGCATTGCGGCGGGCATGCCTTTAAAAAGTGTCATCGAGTCCATTCAAAACGGAATGGGAGGAACGCTTGGATTTGTTGCGGTTGTCGTTGGATTAGGAGCGATGTTCGGTCAAATGCTTGAAGCATCAGGGGGAGCCGAACGTTTAGCCCAAACATTAATGAGAAAGTTTGGCGAAAGTAAAGCGCAGTGGGCGCTTGGCATTACTGGATTTTTCGTTGCGATCCCTGTATTTTTCGACGTGGGATTTATTATTCTCGTACCGATTGTTTATGGATTAGCAAAAAAGACCGGACGTTCTCTTTTGTACTACGGCATTCCTTTGCTTGCTGGTTTGGCTGTCACACATAGCTTTATCCCTCCAACACCAGGGCCGATTGCGGTCGCCAATTTAATTGGCGCCGATTTAGGTTGGGTCATTTTATTTGGATTTATTGCAGGTATTCCTGCGATGATTGTGGCAGGGCCGCTATTTGGAAAATATATTTCACAAAAAATTCATGCTTCCATTCCGCCATATATGGAATGGAAAGAATATGAGAATGAACGAGATTTACCAAGTTTCGGATTAATTACTACAATTATTCTTGTTCCTTTGTTGCTTATTTTATTGAACACAGTTTCAGGTGTTGTTTTGCCAGAGAAAAGTACGTTTCGATCATTTTTTACATTTTTAGGTCATCCATTTGTTGCTTTAACGATCGCTACGTTACTCGCCTTTTATTTCTTAGGGAGAAAGCGTGGTCTCTCTAAACAACAAGTACAAGATATTGCGACGAAAGCGTTAGAACCAGCGGGAATTATTATTCTTGTCACAGGTGCCGGTGGAGTGTTTAAACAAATTTTAGTTGATTCAGGCGTTGGCAAAGTGCTTGCTGATATGATGTCAACCTCTTCGTTGCCACCGATTGTTCTTGCGTTTATTATTGCCGCACTCGTTCGTGTTTCACAAGGTTCAGCAACGGTTGCCATGGTTACATCTGCAGGCTTAATGGCTCCATTTATTGAAACATTGCAACTCACTGGTCCAATATTAGGGTTAATTACTATTGCGATTGCGGCAGGGGCGACGATCCTTTCACATGTCAATGACTCAGGATTTTGGCTCGTCAATCGTTACTTTGGTTTAGAAGTGAAAGATACATTAAAGTCATGGACAGTAATGGAAACGATCATCGCTTTCGTCGGTTTTTCAGTTGTATTTGTTATTAGTTGGTTTGTATAAGCATCTATTGAAAAATTGCAATAAAGAGAAGAAAGCACGAAATGATGTTGAGAAAAACGAAGCATTGACTCGAACAGTGACTACTGTCGGCGACCTCCAATCTTGAAAATAAGGGGGCGACGGCAGTTTTTTTGTTTGCTCATAAAGAGGGGGAAAAGTTTTTTCGACAGGAGACAGCTGTGAAAATTAGAGTGTTATGCAGGGAAATGGCTGATGTTGTCGAATAAAAACGTCAAAAAAAGTATGCGAGGTGAATGTATGTCCATTGATCACGATCGTCTGTTTAAAGAGTTA
>NZ_LIOK01000002.1:119696-191846 GCF_001418025.1 Anoxybacillus suryakundensis | reverse complement strand
TTCAAGTTTGTATCGTACCTATGAGGAATTGAAACTAAATTTCTTTCCGGTGATCTAAGGCTCCGTTTACTACGTTTGTATCGTACCTATGAGGAATTGAAACGGGTCGCTCCAGACCTCATACTCATGCCAACGCCCATAGTTTGTATCTACCTATAAGGAATAAAAAAGTCAGCGTGTTCGGCGCTGACTTTTTTAGTATGAAACCAATTAAAACCGTTTTGCGATTTCTTTGGCGCGTTCGATGGCTTGTTGTTTAATGGCTTCTGCTTCGTTTGGGAAAGCGTTCATGCCTTCAACGGCAATCGTTTCGACATCTGTGATGCCGATGAAAGAGAGGACAGCGCGTAAATAACGGTCGCCAAATTCGAGTTCTTTTGCTGGGCCTTCGGAGTAAATGCCGCCGCGTGCTTGAATGTGAATCGCTTTTTTCCCTTGTAATAACCCGACAGAGCCTTCTCCTGTATATTTGAACGTTTTTCCTGCAAGACAAAGGGTGTCCATGTATGCTTTCAGTTTTGGTGGGAAGCTAAAGTTCCACATCGGTGTGACGAATACATATTTGTCAGCTTCTATAAATTGCTCGCACAACTCGTTTATGCGTGCAATTTTTGTTTGTTCATCTTTGCTTAATTGCTCGAACGCTTGTCCTTGTTGCAGTTTGCCCCAGCCGCTAAATACATCAGCATCAATGTACGGAATGTCCGTATCATATACATGTAGTTCAACGATTTCATCTTCTGGATGATGTTGTTTGTAAGTTTCTAAAAACGCACGCCCGACGGATAAACTAAATGATTGTTCTTCTTGTTTTGGATTGGCTGTAATGTAAAGCACTTTTTCCATTGTTCTTCCTCCTCGCATAGCTAGTTCAAAAATTACGAAACAACTGTAACTATAATATAGTATATTACTTACTTTTGTAAAGTTAAAAACTTTTTTAAACAGATGACAGGCAATGAAAAAAAGAGTAAAATACGCATATAGGTATAAAAAAGAAAAGGATGGATGAGAAATGGCAGGACATCGGTTTCATCATTCGAAAGCGGAAAAGTTGTTGAATCCAAAAAGACGGGAGTTGATTGCGCCAGAAAAAGTGATCTCAATATTGCATATAAGCGAACATGATGTCGTGGCGGATTTAGGAGCAGGAAACGGCTATTTTACTGTGCCGATCGCCAAAGCGGCAAAAATGGTATATGCGGTTGATGTGCAACAAGAAATGCTCGATTTACTGAAGCAACATGCGGAACAAGAAGAAATAGAAAATATGGCATACATTGTTGGCGATGTGACAGCAACAACGCTTCCTCCACAATCGGTTGATAAAGGATTGATGGCGTTTGTTCTTCATGAAATTGATGATCGTGAGGCGGCGTTTGCAGAAATCGCTCGCATCATAAAGCCAAACGGTACGTTTATATTGATCGAATGGGAAGCGGTTGAAAGTGAAATGGGTCCACCGATTCATGAGCGTATTCCATCTCATCAACTGCTTAATGAAATGAAAGCAACGTTTGCGCACATTGAGCTCGTTCATTTCCATCCGAGCGTATATGGAATTGTCGTGAAACATGGTCAATAATGGCCATGTTTATTTTTACGAGAGGTGAATGAGATGCGTGTACGTTTAGGAATAAAAGAAAATATCATTTCATTTTCATTATTAGTCATCATCAACGTGTTTGTCGGGGCGATGGTCGGTTTAGAACGAACGGTTTTGCCGATGATCGGCGAAAAGCAGTTTGGACTTACGTCGATGAGCGCGACCGTTTCTTTTATTGCGAGCTTCGGATTGTCTAAAGCAGTTGTTAACTATTTTGCTGGTCAGCTTGCTGATCGGTTTAGTCGAAAAAACATATTGTTAGTGGGATGGATCATCGGGCTATTCGTTCCGATTTGCATGCTCGTTGCGCATGACTGGTCCGTTGTCGTGTTAGCGAACGTGTTGCTCGGAATCAATCAAGGATTGACGTGGTCGATGACGGTCAATATGAAAATCGACATCGCCAAGCCAACGGAGCGCGGCACAGCGGTTGGTTTCAATGAGTTCGCTGGATATTTCGGTGTGGCGACGATGGCAGCCATATCAGGTTATCTCGCTTCGACATTTTCCCTTCATCTACAACTGTTTTACATCGGAATTGCGGTTGCGATCATTGGAATGAGTTTATCTATCATCGTCAAAGATACGAAACAACATGTTCAGCTGCATCGACAACAAAAAAACGAACAACCGAAAGAAACGTTGTCGCAAAAAGAAATATTTCAACAGGCGACATGGAAAAATCAAACGTTATCTCGTTTTAGTTTAGCGGGACTTGCGACAAATTTGAAAGATGGTGTCGCATGGGGATTGTTTCCTTTATATTTCACGTCGCTCGGGCTGTCCGTTTCACAAACGGGGCTAATTGTTGCCGTCTATCCGGCTTCATGGGGGATTGGCCAACTGTTTACAGGCATCATGAGTGATCGGTTTGACCGAAAAAAGATGATTGCATACGGTATGTGGTTGCAGGCGTTGGCCATGTGGTTTATGCTTATTGCTAATCATATCGCGCTATGGATCGTCGGAGCGGTGTTGTTAGGGCTTGGAACAGCGATCGTATATCCGACGTTGCAAGCGGCCATTGGTGATGTGACTGACGTGCATTGGCGCGCGTCGGCGATGGGAGTATATCGGTTTTGGCGCGATAGCGGCTATGCGATCGGGGCGATGATGTCAGGGGTTATTGCTGACTGGCTCGGATTTCGTTGGGCGATTGGGTTGACAGCTATATTGCCACTACTTGCCGGGTGGCGTGTGTATATAAAAACGAAAAACTAGGGAACACATCCCTAGTTTTTCTCATACATCTCTCCGTTTTGTTTCACCATATGACGTTGCACTAATTCGCGCAATGTGCTGCGCACTTTAAATAGCGGCAGCGCTGTTTTTTCAGCTAATTGTTCCGCCGTTGCAGGGGCATCAAGTGCTTGTAAAATTGCTTGCATAGTCGCTGTTACCGTTTGATTATCGTTGACGCAAGCCATCGTCAGTCACATCCTTATAAGCTTTTTTTGCAGAAGTACCAATCGACGCACTCTAACGTCTCATCTTTCATACGCTCTTCTGCTGCTTCTTGTGTTTTTGCTGGTGGAACGATGACTTTATCCCCTGGATTCCAGTTTGCAGGTGTTGCGACCCCATGCGCATCTGTCGTTTGTAATGCTTTCACAACGCGTAAAATTTCATCCATATTTCTTCCTGTGCTCAATGGGTAATAAATGATGGCACGAACAATTTGTTTGTCGTCGATAATAAATACCGCACGTGATGTTTCTGTGCTATTTCCTTCAGGCATAAGCATGCCGTATTTGATTGCTACTTCTTTATTTAAATCAGCGATAATTGGGAATTCGATTTTTACGCCAAATTTTTCTTCAATGTTGCGCACCCATGCGATATGTGAATGAACGCTATCAATACTTAATCCAAGCAATTCGACATTTAATTTTTTCAACTCTGGATAAATGGCTTGAAACGCCATAAATTCTGTTGTACAAACTGGCGTGAAGTCGGCTGGGTGCGAGAAGAGAATGACCCAAGAGCCTTTATAGTCGTCTAATGAAATGTTTCCATGTGTAGTAACTGCCTCAAATGTTGGTGCTGGATCACCAATACGTGGTAAATAGTTTTGTACTTGTTCCATATTAGTAATTCCTCCTTTTTTATATTAATTTTAATTACATAATCATTATCATTTATCTTCCTGATATGGACAATAGGGGAATACCCCTAAGTGTAGTTCGAACAGTCATCAACTTTTCACTATGCGTAACATAAAGTAATAAAAGAGCATACGAGGAAGGGGGAGGAGCGGTGAACATTTTAGTCATTTGGCGGTTGTTGACCGTAGGTGGCGTGAATGCCGGATGGCGCAATCGAGCGATATATTTTAAACAACATGGCATTCAGACAGACTTTTTATATACGAAAGATCTCGGTGGCATGCATATGATGGAAGATGTCGCAAATGTTTATATCGCGAAAAAGAAAAAAGATATATACGACATATTGCGAAAATCATATGATGCGGTAATTGTCGTCGATACGAGCCAAGCGTACGATTGGTTAAGCGATGTCGGGTATAATGGACCGATTATTGTTGAGGCGCGCACACCGGAATTGTTAAAGTTGAAACGAAACTTGCAAGGAGTGGAAAAGATTACTCCGCGGCAATTTATCGTTCCGTCTGTTTATCAAAAACGTCTTCTCTCTCTATTGAGTGATGAACGTGCACCGATTACGGTCATTTATAACGGTTTAGATGCATCTTTTTTTCGCCCGTTTCCATGCGATGATGTACCGAAAAAGAAAATTATTGCATACGTCGGACGGTTAGATGGGCGTAAAAATTGGCGCGCATTTTTACGTATCGCCTCGCTATTGAAAAAAGAGCGCGATGATATCGAATGTTGGGTCATTGGCGGACAACATAGTGTAGATAAAGAAACGTTTGAAGCAGAATGGAAGGCAAAGCAACTGATGTCATTTGTAAAATGGTTTCCAGTTGTTCCGTATCAACATATGCCTGAGGTGTATGCGAAAATTCGGCAATCGGGTGGCTGTTTATTAGCGACAACGAAAGTCGAATCGTTCGGCAATACATTTATTGAGGCGATGGCGTGCGGTGTGCCTGTCGTTGCGCCACGTGTATCGGCGATGCCAGAAATTATCGTACACGGAAAAACAGGATATTTATTTCGCGAGCATCATACGCGTGGGGCGGTTCGCGCGATTGCTGAAATCATTGACGACAAACAACAATATACGTATATGAGTGAGGCAGGACGGGCGCATGTGCTCAACCAATTTACAATTGAACATTGTGCGAAAGCGTATATCGATTTATTACATCATATCGTGAGGGATCAAATATGAAGTATGAACGAACGTTTGCGGCTCATAAGCATAATTCTCATCTCGTCACATTTGATGATGGGAAGCGATATGTCGTCAAATGTTACGATACAACAAAACCGAAGGCGCTCATCAACGAATGGCTCGCTTATCAAATCGCAAAATATATGCACCTTCCTGTTCCACATGCTCGTCTCGTTTCTTTACCACCTACGCTTTTACCTATTCCAAACAAAACGACAATAATCAAAACGAAAACGCAATTTGCGAGCGCGTATATTGAAGGGAAAAACGCTCATGAAATCGCGATACAAAACATGAAAAATACTTCACAATTGGCAAGTGTCATCGTTTTTGATTATTGGTTGTACAATCGCGATCGGACGCGAAAAAATGTCATTATTGAACAAAACGGAGCGGATCAAACGTTATGGATTATCGACCATGCGGATATATGTGGCTCATTTGCGTGGACTGTTGAACAGCTGAAACAATTGCCGCAAACGCTCATAGACAGCAAAATGCATCGCATAATGGCATCGTTTACAACTATACAACAATTTGAACAGGCGATTGCGGTCATTCAAACGATGCCGACACTTTTAATTGAAGAAATGATGAAACATATGCCTGAAGACTGGCCGATGACGGAAGAAGAAAAAAAGCAGCTCGTTCATACGCTCGTTTATCGGCGCGATCATCTCGTTCCGCGTCTCATACGTAAATTTTGTAAACAACTTTGGCCTGAGCTTGTATAGCTTAGGTTTTTTTATGCATATTTTTCATCTATTGTTAAAAAATAATAGCGAATGGAGGGGCGTTATGAAACTGTTTTCATTTGGCATGATGATCGTTTGTTTGCATGCGTTGCCGTATTTTCTTCTTGGCGAAGACGCGCATATGCGCGTGCACGATAATTTAGATTCAAATATCGCTTGGTATCGTGTGCTCGCACGAAGCGGCGAGCTATTTGGTTCCATTGATGCGACCGTTCCACAAGTCATTAATGGACTGCCACGCAACGCATACGGAACAGAGTTTAGCGGCATCGTATGGCTTCATGCGCTTTTTCCGTCCGTTTATGCATACGGGCTTAGTCAATTATTGACGCGCATATTTGCATTTATCGGCATGTATTTGTTGTTGAAAACGCACGTATTCAAAGAAAAAGAGACGGAGTGGATTCGCGTTGGAGTGGCGCTTGCGTTTGCGCTGACGCCGTTTTGGCCGTCAGGAATGCTTAGCACGCTCGGCATGCCCCTTGCGTTATGGGCGCTACTAAACATTCGTGCGGGTGATCGTGCGTGGAAAAACTATGTCGTGCTGACGCTTCTTCCCCTCTATTCTAGCTTCGTGCTCGGGTTTTTCTTTTTTTTAAGCGCGATGTTTTTCTTTTGGCTCATGGATGCGTGGCGTCGCCGTCCGAACGTGCCCCTATTGTTGGCACTCGTGTATATGACCGCACTTTATTTAGCAGTGGAATATCGGCTCGTTCATTCGTTTTTATTTGCGACAGAACCGACGAGTCGCGACGAATATTTCCATGCACGTTTGTCGTTCTGGCGGTCGCTTCGTTTAACATTTAAAAACTACATCTTCGGCCATACGCATGTGATGACGATTCATACGCTCATTATTTTGCCTGTGACGTGTATTGCGCTATATATCGTATGGAAACGGAAATGGTGGCAGCGCGAAACGTTATTTTGGCAACTTCATGTGCTCAATGTTGTGCTATCGCTTTGGTATGCGTTTTGGTTTTATAAAGGATGGCTTCCTGCGACAGAGGCGTTTCCGTTTTTAGACCGGTTTAATTTTGCGCGCTATCATTTTTTGCGCCCGATGGTCATTTACGTCTTGTTTGCTTTGTCGCTCCGTATCATTTGGCGCGCATGGGATCGGCGCATCGTTTCATTTGCGCTCGCGGCTCAACTCGTTGTGGCAATGTTATTTCACGAACAAATCGTATATCGCAATCAACCGACGTTTCGGGCGTTTTATGCGGAAAAGCAATTTGACGATATGAAACAATATATCGGAAAGCCTGTACATACGTATCGCGTCGTCAGCATTGGCATTCATCCTGCCATTGCGCAATATAACGGCTTTTACACGTTAGATACGTACAATAATTTTTATCCGCTTTCGTACAAACATCAATTTCGCCAAATTATTGCGAGCGAGCTAAACAAAAATAAAAAGTTAAAGGAATATTTCGATGAATGGGGTGGACGTTGTTACATTTTTGTCGCTGAGCTTGGGAAAAAGTATATGTTTACGAAACAATCGAACAAACGCATTCGCCATTTACAGCTTCATACAGACGTATTGTACGACATGGGAGGGCGTTATGTATTTTCTGCTTTGCCCATTGACAATGCGAAACAAAATCAATTAAAGCTGTTGCGCACGTTTCAACATGATGAATCGGCATGGACGATTTATTTATACGAAGTCGAAAGGGGGAAAACGACATGACCGTTTTAGCGATCGTTGTACCTTGTTATAATGAGGAAGACATGCTGCCTGAAACGATCGAACAGTTGCTTTTACTTAGACGGCAACTTGTTGAAGAGGGGCTCATTTCAGCAGAAAGTAAAATTGTATTTGTCGATGATGGAAGCCGTGATCGGACGTGGTCGATCATTTATAAAGCATGTTTACGTTATGAAGAAATGAAAGGCATTAAACTAGCAGGAAACGCAGGACATCAACATGCGCTGTTAGCGGGCATGTTTGCCGCCAAACAAATGGCAGACTGTATTGTGACGATGGATGCTGATTTGCAAGATGATATATATGTCGTTCGTGAGTTTGTGCGTAAATTTCAAGAAGGATACGACATCGTCTATGGCGTAAGGAGAAAGCGTGATGTCGATTCGTATGTGAAACGGCGGACGGCGGAAATGTTTTATCGCATGATGAATCGCCTCGGTGTGCAGCTGATTTATAATCATGCCGATTATCGTCTGATGAGCCGACGGGCAGTTGAAGCGTTAGCGCAGTTTCGTGAAGTCAATATGTTTTTGCGGGGGGTAGTGCCGCTTCTCGGTTTTCCGTCGACGACGGTATATTATGACCGAAAAGAGCGAAAAGCGGGCGTGACGAAATATCCGTTCATGAAAATGATTCGTTTTGCGTTTGACGGGTTAACATCGTTTAGTATGGTGCCGATTCGCTTCGTTTCACTCCTTGGTTTTTGTTCATTTTTTGTCAGTATTTTATTTGCGTTATATGTATTGTTTTTAAAAATGACCGGTCATACACAAACAGGATGGACGTCGCTGATGATGTCGATTTGGCTTGTCGGAGGACTGCAGCTTATTGCGATCGGGTTAGTTGGGGAGTATGTCGGGAAAGTGTATAAAGAAACGAAACAACGGCCGCGCTATATCGTTGATGTAGATTTGTTAAATTGGCCAATGATTGCGCGACAGGCAGAACAAGAACAAGTCAGTGAAGAAGGCATAAGTTAAGGCTCCGAATTAAGCGGAGCCTTTTTGCATCGTTGTTCGCTGAAACGATTGGAAGAGAGCGAATGAAACGAATGTCAGTATAATCCCTGTCATATACGGCAAACTTGGTTTAACTGTAAACAGCCAGCCTGCAATCGCTGGTCCACCGATGCGTCCGAGCGAATCGAACGACGATAACATACCTGTGGCGCTTCCTTGGCCATCGGTCGTATGTTTCGTTAATAAGGCGGATACACACGGGCGAATGACGCCGTTACCGATGCCGAAAATCGTTAAATAAAGTGCCGCCGTCCAAAAGTTATGGATGAATAAAATGAGCGAAAAGCCGAGTGCTGAAAGAAATAGTCCAGCGCGAATGACCGTTCCTTCCCCGAACGATTGAATGAGCTTTCCGAGCAGTCCTCCTTGAACGATGGCACCAGCAAGCCCCATGATCATAAAAATGTAGCCGAGTTCGGTCGAAGACAGCCCTGCACGTTTCGCGGCAAAATAAGCAAACGTCGCTTCAAGCCCGGCAAGTGAAAACGTGACAATCAATTGTAATACGTATAGGCGTGCGAGCGGGCTTTGCAAGGCAGACATAAGCGATGGACGTGTCGTTTGCGTATTTGCTCGCTTTTCTTTCGGCAGCGACTCATGCAAGAAAAAGAAAACGAACATCGTAGTCACGAGCGCTAAACTGCCTGCGATCCAAAACGGAACGGTTAAGCTATGTTTCGAAAACACACCGCCAATCGCTGGACCGAAAATAAATCCAAGTCCGACAGCTGCCCCGATGATGCCCATTCCTTTGCCGCGATTTTCTTCTGTCGTCACATCGGCAACGTATGCCATCGCTGTTGGCATCGTGGCGGCAGATAAAAAGCCACCGATGATGCGAGCGGCAAACAACATCCAAAGTTTTGTCGCCAAGGCAAATAAGAAAAACGAAAGCGCTAAACCGAAAATACCGATCAGTAACATCGGTTTTCGACCATATCGATCAGAAAGTTTGCCCCACATGGGCGCAAATAAAAATTGCATGAAAGAGTATACGGCCATTAACCAGCCGAGTTGCGTCGGGGTGGCGCCAATTTTTTCTGCATAAAACGGAAGAACGGGAATAATAATGCCGAACCCCATCATCACTAAAAACATCACAACAAATAAAAGCGGCAAATAACGCCGATCGTTCATATGACCATCTCCACTATGTAGTTTGCATTTTTATCATAATGGAAATGTGATCATTTTTCAAAGATGTCGATGCGTTGACAACTGAAAAAGTTTTCGTAAAACTAAAAATGGATAAACGATGTGGGAGAGTGGAGAATGACATATATAAACCAACACATATTAAATAATTTGTTTTACATATTAGTCAGCATTTTTTTCTTTTCTTTTTTGTATGAATATGTTCAGTTTTTTAAACAAAAAAAAGTGTATCAACGCCTATTGCTTGTCGTCTGTTTAAGTGTGCCAATGATTTTATGTATGACATATCCGATTTACATCGCACCTGATTGCGTACACGACTTACGGCAAGTTCCGTTTCTCATTGGCACGTTTTATGGCGGATGGACGGTTAGTGTCCCCCTTTTGTTTGTTTTACTAATCGCTCGCTTTATGATGTATGGCTACCAGTTTATTACTGTTGCAGTATATGTGATGATGTGTATATGTGGTAGCCTGTTTTCACCGTTGTTTCAACGGCTGACAAGAAAACAGAGGCTTGTTGCTTCGGCTTTAATGACGTTTATTCTTGCGATTGCGGCAACGATATTGGCGATTGCCATTTCCGATTTTCAAGTGACAGAGTCGTACATCGTCGATTTTATTGTCGTTCCTCCCATTGCGGTATTATTTGTTGTGTTTATTATAGAAACGTTACGGGAGGCGTTGCTCATCCGTTCAAAAGCGATCAAGCTTGAGAAAATGGAAGTTGTCAGTCAACTTGCTGCAAGCATTTCCCATGAAATTCGCAATCCCCTTACTGTTGTGAAAGGTTTTATGCAACTCATGAAAGCGAAAGACATATCGCAAGAAACAAAAGAGCAATATATGAATATCGCTCTTGAAGAATTAAACCGCGCCTGCGCCATTATTGACGATTATTTAACGTTTGCCAAGCCGTTTCCAGAAAAAATAGAACCACTTCATGTGCAGCAAGAATTAGAAAAAGTCATCCATATGTTGCGCCCGTTTGCGAACATGCATGGAGTACAAATTGTCGCGACACTTACCCCAGCGGTCATGATCGGCAACGCTCAATATTTTCGTCAATGTTTTTTAAATATAATAAAAAATGGAATTGAAGCTCATGCAAATGACGGTGCAGTATATGTCGATATGCACGTCGATGAAAAAACCGTCACCATCGTTGTGCGCGATGAAGGCGAAGGAATGACGAAAGAGCAACTTGCTCGTTTCGGAGAGCCGTACTTCAGCACGAAAGAAAAAGGGACAGGTCTTGGAGCGATGGTGTCTATTCGCATCATTGAAATGATGAACGGTACGTGGCATATCGAAAGCGACATCGGGCGCGGAACGACAATGACGGTAAGTTTTCCATTGTTATTAGAAAAATAAAAATATTGCGAAATAGTGAAAAAGTATTGTCTTTAACGATTTTGGGCGTTAAAGTATAAAATAAACATCATAAGTAAGGGGAGTTTGCAACGATGAGTTTGTTCAGGAGAAAGTCGATTGAAGCGCTGATGAGCGAATCAGGAAAAGGGGCAGCGCTCAAAAAAGAATTAGGCGCATTTGATTTAACGATGCTTGGCATCGGAGCGATTATCGGGACAGGGATTTTCGTTTTAACAGGCGTAGCGGCTGCTGAACATGCGGGGCCAGCACTTGTCCTTTCGTTTATTTTATCCGGATTGGCGTGCGTGTTTGCGGCGCTTTGTTATGCGGAATTTGCTTCAAGCGTGCCCGTATCGGGAAGTGCGTATACGTATAGCTATGCGACATTTGGTGAATTAATTGCTTGGATGCTCGGATGGGATTTAATTTTAGAATATGGGGTGGCAGCTTCGGCAGTTGCGGCTGGATGGTCTGGTTATTTTCAAGGATTGCTTGCAGGGTTTGGCATTGAGTTACCAAAAGCATTAACAAGCGCATACGATCCAGCGAACGGCACGTTTATTGACGTACCAGCGATCGTTATTGTGTTGCTCATTACGTTTTTATTGACGCAAGGGGTAAGAAAATCCGCTCGTTTTAACGCAATCATGGTCGTTATTAAAGTGGCTGTAATTTTATTATTTATTGCGGTTGGCGTATGGTATGTGAAGCCAGAAAACTGGACGCCGTTTATGCCGTTTGGGTTTTCAGGTGTTGCCGCAGGAGCTGCGACAGTGTTTTTCGCTTATTTAGGGTTTGATGCGGTATCGACAGCGGCAGAAGAAGTGCGCAATCCGCAACGGAATATGCCGATCGGTATTATCGCATCGCTTGCGATTTGTACGTTATTATACATTGCGGTGTCGCTCATTTTAACAGGCATTGTGCCGTATGACCAATTAGGCGTAAAAAATCCAGTTGCTTTTGCGTTAAATTATATTCAGCAAGATTGGGTGGCAGGATTTATTTCACTCGGTGCAATTACAGGGATTACGACTGTCCTTCTCGTGATGCTTTATGCGCAAACGCGCCTCTTTTACGCAATTAGCCGCGACGGCTTGCTTCCTTCGCTTTTTGCGAAAGTGAGCGAGCGAAAACAAGTACCGCTTGTCAACTCATGGGTGACAGGAATTGCGGTTTCTATTTTTGCCGGGGTTATTCCGTTAAATAAATTAGCTCACTTAACAAATATCGGCACGTTGTTTGCGTTTACGACTGTTGCGATTGGGATTTTAATTTTACGTAAAACAGAACCGAATTTAAAACGGAGCTTTATGGTGCCGTTTGTACCAGCCATTCCTTTGCTCGCTGTGGCGTTTTGTGTGTATTTAGCGCTACAACTTCCAGCGACTACATGGTTAAGCTTCGGCGGCTGGTTAGCGATTGGTCTTGTCATTTATTTCTTGTACGGTCGCAAACATAGCAAATTAAATGGGGCAAATGTTGTGCAAAAACAAGTGAGTTAGAGGATTGACAAGATGATGTAATATTTTTATAATAAAGTTACAATAACATCGTTTTCCTTCACAAAGGGGAGTAGCGTTCAGGCGATGCCTGAAAACAAAGTCGTCAATTCATGGACCTCGTCCATCGGCTTTGTTGGCACAACATTGTGTCTAGCGAGACCTTTGCCGTTCGGCAAAGGTCTTTTTTGCGTTTTTATGATTTTTGCCGACGGGCGAGGGAAAACTACATATTATAGGAGGGATCATTGATGGATGTATCGTTGTTATTAGAGTATGGTTGGGTGCTTCTCGTTTTAATCGGTTTAGAGGGGATTCTCGCTGCCGATAACGCCGTTGTCATGGCAGTCATGGTGAAGCATTTACCAGAAAAGCAACAAAAGCGGGCGCTTTTTTACGGGCTTGCTGGGGCGTTTATTCTTCGCTTTGCGGCGTTATTCGTCATTTCATATTTAGTGAACATTTGGCAAATTCAAGCGCTCGGTGCATTGTATTTAATGTTTATTGCTGTGCATCATTTTATGACGAAAAATCGCGACGGTTCGCATAAAGAAGGGAAAAAACAATCTGGTTTTTGGATGACGGTATTGAAAGTCGAGCTTGCTGACTTAGCGTTTGCAATTGACTCGATTTTAGCGGCCGTTGCTTTAGCGATGACGTTGCCAAATACGAACTTGCCAGCGATCGGTGGCATGGACGGCGGGAAGTTTTTAGTCATTTTCGCTGGTGGTTTGATCGGGGTTATCATTATGCGTTTTGCGGCAAATGCGTTCGTTAAAATATTACAAAAACGTCCAAGTCTTGAATCGGCCGCGTTTTTAATCGTCGGTTGGGTTGGTGTGAAATTGGCTGTATATACGTTAGCACATCCAAGTTTAGCGATCGTTTCTGAACATTTTGCACATTCGGCGTTATGGAAGGCGATTTTCTGGATCGTGCTTTTAGCGATTGCCGCAGGCGGTTGGTTTTTCTCCGGAAAAGAAACGCAACAACAACAAGAAGCGGTCGAGACATTAAAAAAGGCACAAAACGAGTAAAAGGAGGCATGTTCCTCCTTTTTTTGTTATAATGAGAAAAGGAGGAGATGATGATTGATGTTAAGTGAAAAATTGTTAAATGGACTCAATGAACAAATGAATTTTGAATTTTATTCGGCGCATGCGTATATGGCGATGGCGGCGTATTGCTCGGCGGAAGGCTTGGATGGCTTTGCGAATTTCTTTTTAGTCCAAGCGGAAGAAGAGCGTTTCCATGCGATGAAGTTTTACAACTTTATTAACGCGCTTGGTGAGCGAGCGGTGATGACCGGTTTCCCGTCGCCAAATAACGAATTTACGTCCGTTCGCGATTGCTTTGAAAAAGCGCTCGCCCACGAAAAAGAGGTGACGCGCCGCATTTATAAACTATCTGACTTAGCGTTAGACGAGCGCGAGCATGCGACGATGAACTTTTTAAAATGGTTTATTGACGAACAAGTTGAAGAAGAATCGTTGTTCGATACGCTCATTCAAAAACTAAAACGTATCGAAGGCGACAGCAACTCGCTATTTATGCTTGACAACGAACTCGCACAACGCACATTTACACCAGAACCGTAAAGGGAATGCACCGGCATTCTCTTTTTTCTTTCCCCTCCTAACCCAATCCCGCGTATGAAGCGATAGATGAATGTAGGAGGGATGAAGATGAAATGGCTAGTCGATGATGATCCGTTGTTCGTATTGCCGACGGTGGCGGTAAAGCTTGGGTTGAATGAAAGTATTTTTTTACAACAGCTTCATTACTGGCTAGGGAAAAGTACGCATACGTATGATGGATATACATGGGTATATAATACGTACGAAGGATGGCAAAAACAATTTCCGTTTTGGTCAGAAAGCACGATTCGGCGCACGATCGTCCGACTGGAGAAAAAACGGATTGTCGTTTCGCGCTATCGCTCAAAACTGGATAAAACAAAATGGTATCGCATTGACTACGATGTGCTAGCGAACGTCATGAATGGCGAAGAAGAGCGCCAAAATGATGACACGAACGCGCAACATAAACAAACGACGATGCAACATGACGTGTCGCACATGTCAACGTGCCAAGACGCACATCGCAATATGAACAGACAAACAAATATAACAACAGATGATACGTTACAACATATTATCTATTTTTATGAACAAAACGGATTTGGGACGATAAATAGTTATGTCGAAGAAAAAATGGCGGTATGGGTGAATGAAACGTCAGAGGAATGGGTGCTAGAAGCGTTAGCGACTGCATTAAAAAACGGGGTGAAAACGTGGACATATGCGGAAGGTATTTTACGTAACTGGAAGAAAAACGGATATATGCGTTTCAAACATAAGGGAAAACGAGCGGTGCGAACGGAGATGATTCCAGAATGGCTACATATCGACTATGCACAATATGAACGAAAAACGTATAGCGAAGCAGAGCTCGAACAAAAGAGGCGTGAGTTAGAAGCGAGATTAAAAAAGAAAAGGGCATGAATCGTCATACCCTATCCCATTTGTTTGAGCGGTTCGTCCATTTGTTTTGTCGTTTCAACGGCTTCTAAAAGCAACTCAACGAGATGAACGGCGCGCACGTTTGTGAGTCCTTCCCGTTCAATGCCGAGTTTCATTTGCAGTAAGCAACCCGGATTAGCGGTTACAATCGTCGTCGCTTTCGTTTGTTTTGCTTGTTCCATTTTGTAATCGAGCACTTGCATCGACATGTCCGGCTCGATGATGTTATAAATGCCTGCAGACCCACAACATCGGTCGGCATCTTTCATTTCGCGAAATTCGATACCTGCAATAGATTGCAGAAGAAGGCGGGGCTCTTTTGCTGTTTTCATGACGTTTCGCAAATGGCACGAGTCTTGATACGTCACAATTTGGTTTGGTACGTGCCAATCTTTATGATGAAAGCCAAGCTCGACTAAAATGACCGATACGTCTTTTATTTTTGCGACAAACGCTTTTGCGCGCTCCGCCCAAACGGGATCGTCTTTTAACAAATGGTCATATTCGATTAAAAACGCGCCGCAGCCGCCAGCGTTTGTGATAATGTAGTCGACATCAAGTGTTTCAAACGCTTCAATATTGCGTTTTGCTAACGTTTTTGCGTCCGCTTTTTCACCGCTATGTCCATGAAGCGCCCCGCAACACGTTTGCGCCTCAGGAATGACGATGTCGCAACCAACAAGCTGTAACAGTTTCATCGTCGCATCGTTTATGTCCATAAACATCGTATCCATTAAACAACCGCGAAAAAAGGCAACGCGTCGCTTGCGAGGAATGAGTGCTTCAACATGCGTCGGACGTTCGTTCATTTGTTTCCACGTCGGCACGTTCGGCAATACGTTTTCCATCGTTGCTAAATGGCTTGGCAATAGGCGCAACAAGCCGAGTTGACGAACGAGCGTCTGCAAGCCTGAACGTTGATAAAAGCCGATCAGTGCCGTCACCATGCGCATTCGATTTGGATGTGGAAAAAGCTGTTTAAATACGATATGGCGAATGAAACGGACGATGGGCGAGTACGTTTTATGTTGTGCGATAATGTCGCGCGCTTCTTCAAGCAAATGACCGTAGCGCACGCCAGAAGGGCAAACCGGTTCACAGGCGCGGCAGCCAAGACATAGTTGAAGGGAACGTTCGACATCTTCATCCGGTTCAATGATTCCATCGACGACCGCTTTCATTAACGCAATGCGTCCGCGCGGCGAATGCGACTCTTGAAAGCCGGATTCAATATACGTCGGACATGTCGGCAAACAAAAGCCGCAACGCATACAATTTAATAGCTCGTCTTCATTCATGCGCGCTTGAAATTGTTGTTGAATATGCGGTTTGTTTGTCATCGTGTAATCACCACCCGTTTGCGCGTACTTTTCGCGAACACTTTCCCCGGATTCATAATGTTGTTCGGGTCAAGCGCTTGTTTAATCGCCTTCATCGCCGCAATGCCTTCTTTGCCAAGCTTCCATTCTAAATAAGGCGCTTTCATGACGCCGACGCCATGTTCGCCTGTAATTGTACCACCAAGTTCAATGGCTTTCGCGAATATGTCTTCAAACGCTTGCTCGACGCGATGTAGTTCGTCTTTGTCGCGCACATCCGTCGGGCATGTCGGATGAAGGTTGCCATCTCCAGCATGGCCGAACGTACAAATGTTGACGTTATATGTTTTTGCGATGTCGTTAATCGCTTTTACCATATTCGCAATTTGTGAACGAGGGACGGTCGCGTCTTCTAAAATTGTCGTCGGTTTTAGACGGGCGAGCGCTGATAACGCCGAGCGTCTTGCGGTGCGCAAGTTGTTTGCTTCTTCTTCCGTTTGCGCCACTTGGACAGAAATGGCGTTTTGTTCTCGGCAAATGCGCGCCATCGCTTTCATATCGCGTTCGACGACTTCTTTTGGTCCATCTTGTTCGATCAGTAAAACGGCTTTGACGTCCGTCGGTAAGCCGATGTTGACGAACGATTCAACGACTTGTAGCGTCGGTTGGTCTAAAAATTCAAGCGTCGTCGGGATGATTTTATTGGCGATGATCGCGGAAACGGAACGCGCTGCTGCTTCTAAATCTTCATATAGCGCAAGCATCGTTTTTTTCGTCTCGGGCATCGGAATGAGCTTTAACGTCGCTTCTGTAATAATGCCGAGCGTACCTTCCGAGCCGACAAAAAGGCGCGTTAAGTCGTAGCCCGCGACGTCTTTTGCGAGCTTTCCGCCTGTGCGAATGATGTCGCCGTTGGCAAGCACAACTTCCAGACCGATGACGTAATCGCGCGTCACCCCATATTTTAAGCCGCGCAAACCACCGGAGTTTTCGTTAATGTTGCCGCCGATCGTTGAAATTTTCATCGAGCTTGGATCGGGCGGGTAAAACAGCCCTTTTGCTTCAACGGCGTGAATGAGGTCAAGTGTAATGACGCCCGGCTGAACGGTCACCGTTAAGTTTTCTTCATCAATTTCTATTATGCGATTCATATGTTTAAACAACATCACGATGCCGCCTTCCGTTGGGCATGTGCCGGCGCAAAGGTTCGTGCCTGAGCCGCGCGGGATGATCGGAATGCGATGTTCGTTACAAATTTTTACGATTTCACTCACTTCTTTCGTATGGCGCGGGGCGATGACTGCATCAGGAAGCGATTGAAAGTTTGGGGTAGCGTCATATGAATAAACGAGCCGTCCGGCTTTCGAATCGTCATAGTTTTCGGCACCGACAATGTCAATGAGCTGTCGTTTTACTTGTTCGGTGATCATATCATCGACCTTCTTTCTCCGTTTTTACTATAAGCATAAAAAAAAGCGAGGGAGCCCGCTATGGATGAATATATAAAAATAAAACGCTTACTCATTATTTTTTTGTTGTTTCATCTAAAAAACGAATGGCTAAATATAAGGTGATGATATGTTCAAGGTTGCGTACGTGTAAATTTGTATATTGCTCTATTTTTTTCAGCCGATAATGAAGCGTATTAATATGAATATGAAGCGCTTCAGCGGTTTGTTTGAGCGATAAGTCGTTGGCGAAAAACGTGCGCAACGTATGAAGCAGTTCTTGTTCATGCATGAGCGGGTCGATCGTTCGTTTCACGAGCTCTTGTTTTGTTGGGAGTGAAATGTCTTCTAAACACATCTCTAATCGTAAATCTTCATCAAAGACGATCTTTTTTGTTTGTTTCGCAATATGAAGAGCGCGTTCCGCTTGTTTATACGAATGATGCACGTGTTTACTATCTACCATTTTTCCGCATCCGATATAAAGCGTTACAGCGTATTTTTCGATGAGCGCTCGTTGCACCGTTTTTATTTTTGCGGTCGTTCGTTCTTTATCTTCATCCGTTTGTAAAATAAGTAAGCGGTCGTTTCCCCAACGGACGATGATGTCACGTTGTTCGTTCCACATGTTTTGTACGTATTTCCACATATCAACAGAAAGCGATGGCTCGTTTTCATGAAATGAAGCGATAATTACGCGGCGCTTCATCGTCAAATCGATATGAAACAGTTGAGCGCGTTCGTAAAACGATGGCGACCAGTCGCGCGCTTGCAGCCATTCAAAAACGAACGTTTCAAGCGCGCGTGCTTCGAGTTGAAGCTGCTCTGTATAATAGTTTTCTTGAATGAGAAGCTCGGTCATTTTTTTTAACAGTTCTCCGTATGGCGACACTTTTTTCGGATCGCCTGTAATGCCGATGACACCGATGACGTCACCGCGAAAAAAGATCGGCAAGTTAATGCCAGCTTTCACGCCTCGCAATATGTTTTCATCTTGCTTTGTAATGATGCGTTTTTTCTTTTCTTGACAGACGAGAAACGCCCCTTCATGAAATTGACCGAGTCGCGTCGTATCGGTGCTTGCCATAATGATGCCGTTCGTATCGACGATAATAATGTCTTCATCAATGAGGCGGCGGACGTCAGATACAATTTTTTTCGCAAGGTGAGGGGAAAGCATTCATTCACTTCCTTTCGCAGCTAAACTAAAAAAGCAACCGTCCTTTTTGCTTGCAAAGAAGGACGGTTGTCCGAGTTACATATGAAAACGTGCGACCGCTTGGCGAAGTTGTTCGGCGGTGCTTGCGAGCTCTTGGGAAGAAGCGAGCAATTCTTGCATCGTTGCGTTTTGTTCTTCCGTCGTTGCGGCCACTTGTTCAATATTTCTTGCTGATTGTGATGAAATGTCAATAATTTGATCAGCAAATGCGGTCATCGTTTTTACTTTTTCATCTACAGCACGAATCGTATCATGCACTGTATTACTTTCTGATTGGACGCGTGCCATATGGGTGGAAATCGAACGGAAAATGTTTCCGACTTGTTCGACGAGCGAGTGACCAAATTGGAACGATTCGCTACTTTCGTTCATCACATGTACGGCATGTTCGGTTTGTGTTTGCGACTGCTCAGCCAGTTTGCGAATGTTTCCTGCCGCATGTGCGGTTTGTTCAGCTAGTTTTCGCACTTCTTCAGCGACGACCCCAAATCCTTTGCCATGTTCGCCTGCTCGTGCGGCTTCAATTGCGGCATTTAACGCAAGCAAATTCGTTTGATCGGAAATGTTCGTAATAAAGCCGACAATTTGATGAATTTCTTTTGACTTATCGTTGAGCGATTCAATGACGATAGCCAGACGTTCAATTTGTTCACGAATGAGCTTCATTTGCGCAACCGTTTGCTCTACTAGTTCCGTACCTTCATGGACGCGCTTCGTTGTTTCGTTTGTTCGTTTGGCTGTTTCAGATACTTTTTCCATGACAGTCGTTAACGCATCAGATACGTCATGCACTGCTTCGTTCGTTTGTTTCGATACATTCACTTGCTCATCTGCGCCGGAAGCGACTTCGAGAATAGCTTGCGTAATTTGTTCGTTCGCCTCCGTCGTTGCTTCGGCGTTCAGTCGCAACGTTTGCGACATGTCGTTGACATGCGTGGCAGCCGCTTGAATTTGGGCGATCGATTGTTCAAGCCCGTCCGCTAATTCATTCATCGCTTTCGCAATTTGTCCGACTTCATCGGTTTCTGTATCCGTTAAACGCTCAACGCGTAAATTGCCGCGTGCGAGCTCATGGCAAACGTCGACGACTTGCTTCAATCGTTTGCTTATTTTTCGGCTGACAACGATTAAGGAGATGACCGATAAAACGATCGCAACGATGACGGTCGCAATCATCATAAAAATATTTTTCGCAATGGTGTCGTTCATTTTCGTCGTTAATGTCGATCGATCATCTACGACGATTTTTCTTAATATATCAAGCTTTTCGATGCTCATATCGCGAATCGTTGCCGCTTTATTTTGAAAACTAATCACTTGGAAAATATCCATCACTTCCCCACGATCGCGGTATGACAACACAGCAGGTTGAATGGTTTTATAAAGCATTTCGTTCAGTTGGTTTTCAATCGAAATGGTCGAATGGTAAATCGTTTTTGCTTCTTCTGTGTTCATATGTGGCTCAAGCTGTTTCATTTTCTTATTGAATTGATCGGTTAAGTCGTTGTATTGCCAAAGCGTCTCTGGGCGCGGGTTTGTCATATAGTCGGTAATGACGATATATTTTTGTTTAAACAAAGCGTTAAGATCGGTAATTAAAATCGCTTGGTCGCTTTTTTGTTCGACTTGTTTGACGACGTTTGTTAAGTTGTTGACGAGTAAAAAGACAAAAATGAAAACGCTGACAAATAAAAGCGTAGCAAAGCTGAAAACGATCCCATATTTTTCCCCGATCGTCATCGTTTGTTTCGATTGCGCCGTTTTCGTTTTTTTCTGAAAACGCTTTGTCCATCGTCCGTTCATCGTGAAGCCTCCTTTGCTTTTTTCTCATTATAGCACGATCGATCGCAAAGAAGGGAGAGCATTTTTGGACAAAATGCCACGAATTTTGTCACAAATTTTTTGTTGCAATCGGTTTCAAGTTCGTTTACAATTCAAATCAACAAGGAATCCGAAACGTTTTGGAGGAAATGAAAGTGACAACGATTAAAGATATTGCGAAAGCAGCTGGCGTATCGGTCACGACCGTTTCGCGCGCGTTAAACGGTTATTCGGACGTCAGTGAAAAGACGCGCAAAAAAATTATGGATATCGCGAAGCAATTAAATTACAGTCCAAATACGCTGGCGCGAAGCCTTGTCATGAATAAATCGAAAACGATTGGGCTACTCGTTTCAGGCATGACGCGTTCGGCGTTAAAAGATAACTTTACGTTTGAAGTGATGACAGGCGTCAACGATTATATTGCGAAAACAGACTATGACGTCATTTTGTTTAATACAAATTCGACGAAACAACGAGAAAAAACATATTCGCAATTATGTCGCGAACGGCGCGTCGACGGCGTCATTTTACAAGGCATTAAAACGGATGATCCGTATTTAACAGAAGTCGTTGAAAGCGACATTCCGTGCGTATTAATCGACATTCCGATTCAGTCGGATCGCGTCGGCTATGTGACGACCGATAACGTGTACGGGGCAAAAAAAGCGGTGCAACATTTGCTTGAACTTGGTCATCGCAACATTGCGATGATGAACGGACACGATTACGCATTTGTGAGCAAACAGCGCCTGCAAGGGTTTTGTGAGGCGATGCAAGAAGCGAACGCGCCGATTCAAAAAGAGTGGATTGTAAATGGCGATTTTTCCGAGGAGATGGCGGAAGCGCGAGCGTATGAGCTGTTTACGAAACATGAAAACATTACCGCGGTGTTTTGCGCGAGCGATTTAATGGCGCTTGGCGTGATGAAGGCGCTCAAACAGCTTGGCTTGCGCGTACCTGAAGATGTGTCGGTCGTTGGATATGATGACATTTTGCTTGCTTCATACGTCTCCCCAGCGCTAACAACGATTGCGCAAAATAAATTTCAAATGGGCTATGAAGCAGCAAGCATGCTCATTGATATGCTCGAAGGAAATGAAGCGAAAGTCGTGACGTTGCGGACGCAACTTGTCGTGCGCGAGTCAACGACAGAAGTGAAAAAAGGGTAGCCCTTTTTTCATACACAAAATCCGAAACGTTTTGGAAAAACTACATTCACACGGGGAAAGGAAGTTTACGATGCTGCAATACAACTTAGGAACAGGCGAGTATAAAAACTGGATCGTGTCGGAAGTGCAATTTAACCCATATGCACTCGGAAAGTGTGAAGCGATTATGGCGCTCGGTAACGGGTATATGGGGCTTCGCTCGGCGACGGAAGAGTCGTACGTCGGGCAAGTGCGCAACTTGTTTGTCGCGGGGACGTTTAACCAGTTTGATGAATATGAAGTGACAGAATTGCCGAATGCGCCAGATGTCGTTGAATTGGACATTTGGTTAAATGGGGAAAAGTTTTCGCTAGAAAAAGGGGAAATCATACATTATCGCCGCGATTTAAACATAAAAGATGCGGAATTAGTGCGCCACGTCATTTGGGAAAATGCGCGCGGCGAGCAGTTTGAATTCATGTTTCGCCGGTTTGTATCGCTAAAAAACTTGCATCTCATCGGCATGAAAGTCGAGATCAAACCGTTGAATTGCGCGGCGAACATTCACATCACATCAGGCATTAACGGACAAATGACAAATAGCGGTGCGCAACATTTCCACGAAGGCGAAAAGCGCATTTTTGATAAAACATATTTGCAACTCATTCAAACGACAACCGAATCGAAAATTGATTTTGTTGTGAACGCGACGCATCGTTATATGATTGACGGAAAAGAAATTGAAAAAGAGCCGCGCATGGCGATCGACCGTCGCAAAGTGTTTATTCAAGTCGCATTTGATGTGAAACAAGGAGAGACGCTCACATTTGAAAAGCTTGCGAACGTGTATACAAGCCGCGATAAACAGTACGATCATGACGCATACAGCCTTGATGTCATGCGCCAAGATGCGTTAAACGACTTAAAAGAAGAAGCGAAAAAAGGATACGACGCGCTCTTTTCCGAAAACGTTTCGGAATGGAAAAAACGTTGGGAGCAAATGAACATTACGATTGAAAGTGAAAACGAATTTGACCAGCTCGCCATCCGTTTTGCGCATTATCATTTAATCATTATGACGCCAGCGCATGACGCCCGCTTTGGCGTTGCGGCGAAAGGATTAACAGGTGAAGGATATAAAGGTCATTCGTTTTGGGATACAGAAATTTTCATTTTGCCGTTTTTCACGTACACGTTCCCACATATTGCTCGCAGCTTGCTTGAATATCGCTACAACACGATTGAAGGAGCGCGCCGAAAAGCGAAAGCGAACGGCTATGAAGGAGCGATGTATCCGTGGGAGTCGGCGTTTACAGGCGATGAAGTGACGCCGGTATGGGGCGCAGTCGATATTGTAACAGGAAAAGCGACGAAAATTTGGTCGGGCTTTATCGAACAACATATTACGAGCGACATCGCCTTTGCGGTATGGCAATATTACAAAATTACGGGCGATGACGACTTTATGGAACGTTATGGCTATGAAATGTTGTTCGATACGGCAACGTTTTGGGCGAGCCGTCTAGAGTGGAACGAAGAAAAACAACAATACCATATTAACGACGTCATCGGCCCAGATGAATATAAAGAGCACGTCAACAATAACGCCTTTACGAACTATATGGCGCATTGGAACATCGAAACGGCGATTCGCTATTATGAAAGATTAAAAGAAACGAATCCCGCGCTTCTTGACGCATTACACGAAAAAATTGGCGTGCATGAAGCGTATAAAAAATGGAAAGAAAAAGTCGATCTCATTTACTTGCCACAGCCGCGCGAAGAAGATCTCGTCATCCCACAAGATGACACGTATTTAACAAAACAAATCATCGATTTAACGAAATATAAAAAGCAAACGCGCGTCGGCACGATTTTTGAAGATTACAACCTCGAACAAGTAAACAACATCCAAGTATCGAAACAAGCGGACATTATGGTGTTGTTTTACTTATTAGAAAATAAGTTTTCGCAAGAAGTGAAACGAGCGAACTGGAACTACTATGAGCCAAAAACGTTGCATGATTCTTCGCTCAGCTTATCGACGCATTGTATTTTAGCGAGCGATATGGACGATCGCGAGCTAGCGTATGCATTGTTTGAACAAGCAGCACGCATCGACTTAGGTCCGAATATGAAATCGTCGGATCACGGCATGCACACCGCGTCCATCGGTGGCGTCTGGCAATCGGTCGTGTGCGGATTTGGTGGCGTGCGCATGCTAGATGGAAAATTGCGCATTCATCCGAAGCTTCCAAAACAATGGACGAAACTATCGTTCCCGATCTATTGGCGCGGCGATCGGCTAGAAGTGACGGTGACGCATGAACAGCTTGTTGTGAAAAAAGTGACGAACGTTCACGATGCCGTGACGTTTGACGTGTTCGGCACAGCATATGAAGTAAAAGATGAAATCACAATTCCACTTGCATGAAAGGGTTTGACATGATGAACAAACAATTAAACGCAGTGATTTTCGATTTAGACGGTGTCATTACCGATACGGCAGAGTATCATTTTATCGCATGGAAACAGCTTGCAGAGGAATTAGGCATCACGTTTGATCGCGCGTTTAACGAGCAGTTAAAAGGAGTAAGCCGCATGGAGTCGCTTGAGCGCATTTTAGCGCTCGGCGACCAAGCGGATCGCTGTACGATGGCGGAAAAAGAGGCGCTTGCGCATAAAAAAAATGAGCATTACAAACAGCTCATTGCGCGCATGACGCCAGACGATTTACTTCCCGGCATGCTCGATTTATTGCGCGAGTTGAAACGCCAAAACGTAAAAATCGGCTTAGCCTCCGCAAGTAAAAACGCCTTTACGGTTATCGAGCGGCTACAAATTGGCGCATATTTCGATACGATCGTCGATGCCGCAAAAGTAAAAAACAGCAAGCCGCACCCAGAAATTTTTCTGACTGCCGCTAAGCAGTTACGTGTCGATCCGTCTACGTGCATTGGCGTAGAAGATGCCCAAGCAGGTGTGGCAGCCATCAAAGCAGCAAACATGTTCGCGATTGGCGTCGGCGACAAAGAAGCGTTAAAAGAAGCGGACTATATCGTCGAAACGACCGCCGATTTAACGTACGATGCGATTGTACGTGCATTTTATCGGGAATAAGGGAGCTCGTCTCCCTTCCATATAACATTCAATAAGAAAGGGGTCTTATATGATGAACAAGAAAACATGGTTTGCCGTCGGTATGTCGACAATGCTTTTTGGAAGCGTTTTAGCCGGATGTGGTGGTGAAGAGAAAACAGCGAAAAACGAAAACAAAAGTGACACGAAAGAAGAAACGGTTGAAGTGACGCTTGCCGGTTGGGGCGGCAACCCAATGGAGCAAAAATTGTTGAAACAAACGTTAGATGAATTTGAGAAAAAATATCCGAACATTAAAGTAAAACATGAAGTCATTTCCGATCAATATATGGACGTCATTAAAACGCGCTTAATTGGCGGCGAAGGTCCAGACGTATTTTATTTAGATGCGTTTGAAGCGCCAGCGATGATTGAAACAGGCGTGTTAGAGCCATTAGATGACTATGTAACAGACGATTTTGACATCGATGATTTTGAAAAGCCGCTTCTTGACGCATTTAAAGGTCCAGACGGCAAAATATACGGCTTCCCGAAAGACTATTCGACGTTAGCGCTTTTCTATAACAAAAAAATGTTTGCAGAAGCAGGGCTTGACGTACCAAAAACGTGGGATGAATTACGTGAAGCGGCGAAAACATTAACAAAAGGAACAGAAGTGTACGGGTTTGGTGTCGCGCCAGAATTAGCGCGCTTATACTACATTGCGGAATCAAAAGGCGGCAAAGTCGTGACAGACAATAAAGCAAGCTTTGCCGATCCGAAAGTTGTTGAAGCGCTGCAACCGATTGTCGATATGCGCTTAAAAGATAAATCAGCCGCACAACCGAGCGAAGTTGGTGCCGGCTGGGGCGGCGAAATGTTCGGTCAACAAAAAGCAGCGATGGTCATTGAAGGAAACTGGGCGATTCCATTCCTCCAAGAAACGTTCCCGAATACGGAGTTCGGCACCGCAGAAGTGCCAACGATTGACGGCAAAAAAGGAACGATGGCTTATACAGTAGCGTACGTCATGAACAAAGATTCACAAAAGAAAGAAGCAGCATGGAAACTCATTTCATTTTTGACAGGAAAAGAAGGAATGAAAATTTGGACAAGTAAAGGGTTTGCGTTGCCAACACGTAAATCGGTTGCGTCAGAATTAGGATACGACAAAGATGAATTGCGCGCCGCGCTTGTTGCAGGGGCACCGTATGCGACTGTATGGCAAAACGGCACGAACTTGCCAATTATTATGAACAACTTTAACAACCAATTTGTCAGCGCCTTTTTAGGTGAGCAACCGCTTGACGAAGCGCTTAAAAAAGCGCAAGACATTGCGAACAAAGAAATTGAAGCGAAGTAACGGCCGAGGGGATGTTCCCCTCGCTGTTCCCTTCTTTCAAGTGAAGTGTTACACAATCTTCACTTGAAAGAGGCGAATAGCACGACGTAAAGGAGATGAACATATGTTTAGTCGTAAGCGATGGAAAGAAGCAGGCACAGCATATACGTTATTGTCACCAACGTTATTTGTCCTTCTTTTATTTGTCATCGGTCCGATTTTATTTGCGATTTATTTATCGTTTCATAAAGTACAACTATTAGGAACAGCAAGTTTTCAGTTTGTCGGATTCGATAACTTTACACGTATATTAGACGATACACGAGCAAAAATTGCGCTTTGGAATACGGTCAAATATGTGGTGATCGTCGTGCCGACACAAACGATGTTAGCGCTCGTTTTAGCCGCAACGCTGAATGCGGGCTTGAAAGGGGAAAAGTTTTTCCGCATCGTCTACTTTTTGCCGACATTAACGTCATCGGCTGTATTGACGCTTATTTTTATGTGGATGTACAACCAAAACGGGCTTGTCAATCACGTGCTCGAGTTTTTCGGTTTGCCGACGTACAACTGGCTTGGCGATCCATCTGTCGCGTTAAACGCCATTATGATTATGAACATTTGGTCAACGGCACCGTTTTTTATGGTCATTTATTTAGCCGCACTGCAAGACATTCCGGATTCGTTATACGAAGCGGCAGAGCTAGACGGGGCGAACGCTTGGCATAAGTTTTGGTATGTTACGGTGCCATATTTAAAACCTGTCACATCGTTTGTCGTCATTATGGGCTTAATCGGTACGTTCCAATTGTTTGACCAGTCATACATTTTCTCTGGAGGTTCAGGTGGTCCAAACAATGCAACGTTAACGGTCGTTCTACTTATTTATCAATATGCATTTAAATCGCTCGGAACGATGGGCTATGCGGCAGCGTTGGCGTTTGCGTTAGCGATCGTCATTTTACTTGCGACGTGGCTGCAGCGGAAATTTTCAAAAGAAGAGTCGCTTTATTAAGGAGGGAAGAACATGCGATTAGGTAAAGCATTATTATATACGATTCTCGTATTATATGCGATCGTGACGATGATTCCATTTTTATGGGCGCTTTCGTCATCGTTTAAAACGCTTGAAGAAATTGTTAGTGGTTCGATCAGTTTTATTCCGAAAGACTTTACACTTGATAATTATAAACAAATTTTTGTCGAACAAGAGCTTTTCCCGCGTTGGTTTATGAATAGCGTCATCATTGCGGTAACGGTGACGATTTTGAATTTAATGTTTAACTCGATGGCTGGTTATGCGCTTGCTCGTCTTCATTTTCGAGGAAAACAAACGATTTTTATGATCATTTTGGCAGTGTTAATGATTCCAGCGCAAGTGACGATGATTCCAAACTATTTAATTTTAAAGCAGCTCGGTTGGTTGAACTCTTATCAAGGCATGATTGTGCCAGCCATGATTAACGCGACATTTATTTTTATGATGCGTCAGTTTTTCATCAATTTCCCGAAAGAATTAGAAGAAGCGGCAGCGTTAGATGGGTTAAGCCGCATCGGTACGTTTTTCCGCATCGTGCTGCCGCTCGCTCGACCAGCGCTCGCCGCGCAAGCCATTTTCGTCTTTATGGGTTCGTGGAACGACTTTATGCGTCCGCTTATCATTTTATCCGATCCGCAACTGTTCACGTTGCCGTTAGGGTTAAATAGCTTTAAAGGACAATACATTAGCTATTGGAACTACATTATGGCGGCGTCAATGGTGTTTACGATGCCTGTATTAGTCATTTATGCATTTTTCAATCGCTACTTTATCAAAGGTATTTCGTTTACAGGTGGGAAATAGCTTTAATCCGCCCCGTATCCGACGTCTTTATCTGGATGGGTAAACGGTGCTAGTTCGCTCCGTTTTTCTTCGAGTAAGGCGCGGTTTTCTGCCGTATTCCAGCCGATGTCGTTTGTCGGGTGCACCCATTCATCACCTGCCATCACGCTTGGGTCGGTTTCATCGCTCCACTCGTTGAGCGGGGAGTTTGGCGAATTGTATTGGCTGTCGCCGATAACGACCCCGTGTGTATTGACAAACGGTGGCTGCATGCGAATGCCCGTTCCTTTAAACGAAGGGGCATGGATTTGATGCGGTTGCGTTTCATCGAAAATTGGCGATTCGATTTCTTTTTCCATTGTCCTCACCTCGTTATTAATGTGGCTAAATGGCGTATAAAATATGTCGCTTTGCATGACATTACTCATGAGGGGGGATTCACATGCGTTTTCCAATTGCGCAGTTGCATGAACGCGACATCGCCCAAGTGCAACAATTTGAACGACAACTTCGCCAACAAACAGGCGAAAACATCATACTCATCGCATACAAAAAAGAACAAACAGACGAACGAGGTGAACGATCATGAAGCGAAAAGTAACACGTGATGCGGCAAAAACGAACAACCAAACACCGACAGAAAGCATGCCGAAAGACGAATTTGAAGCGCAATATGCTGGTGGAGAAGATATGAGCCGCGGCGCCAATCGCAATTCGAAAAAAGGGCGGCAAGGGAAATGAAAAACAAACAAGCAGGCAAAACCATCCCAATTCCAAGCGACATACTAAAGGAAGAATTCGGGCAAGAACAAGGCGACATCAATGCGCATAAAGTGATGGAGCTAATCGAAGAGGCGAAAAAGGAAAAGAAAAATGAGTAAAGTATATTTATGAAATAATTGCATAGTATAAAGTGGAGGCTACATAGGTTCGGACTATGTAGCTATAGAGAAAGGGCTGCTTACGTATACACGAAAGCAGCCCGATTATCGTTGTACATGTTCAAAGTCTTCTTTCTTTAGAAAAAAGTGGTCATCACATAAATCTTTTAAATATCCAGCTTTTTGTTGATCAACGAGACAGGCTACGACATTTTTCCCTAGTTGTTGTACGACCCGAATAGCAGGTTCATAATCCGTATCTGCGCTTAACAAAATGGCTTCGTCGTAGGCGTGATGATAAGCTAAAGACACTAAATCAACGGCTATATTTACATCTGTGCCTTTTTCAATATAAATGTCTTTTCCGCTCCCATCTTGACCGACATATTTAAGATAGCCAGCTTTTGCAATGCAGTAAGGGACATGCTTGTTTAATGTATCAATAAACTTTTTTGTTGCGGCTGCCTTCGATTTATCGTGACTACTCATAGCCGTATAGTAATATAACCTTTGTAGATGACCGTTTCTTATGTCAGCTATATAATGAGCTAATTTTCCATAGTCAATCCGCTGATAATTTCCGCTGAAAAGATTCGTAACAGCGCTTTCGAAATTATTTCCATCAATAAAAACCATGATTCTTTTCACATCCTTCTCCCCCCTAATACGACTAAAAGCGCTAGCTCCTCATGCTAGCGCTTTTTACATCATCTCTAAGCTATCGAATTTCGAACATTCGACAGCTATCTTCTCTAGCAAGGAACATCTCCGGATGATGTCCTTCTCGCAACTTAAATCTTCCTTATAGTTGAAATTATAAAACTTCAATAAACGCTTTGTCAATTCGTGTCCACTTCCAAAAAATACGTCTCCGCTTTCATCGTCGTTTGGTTGAAGTATACGATCATTGCCATGTCGCATCGGCGGACGTGTTTCGTTTGTAAATAATGCGGTAAGTCGAACGGGATCATTTCAACGACCGTATGTTTAAATAGCTCTTTTTCCGTTAATGAAAGAAGATGCGGTTGTTTTGACAATTGTTCGTATACATGCGCGCGTACATGTTTGTCCGTTTTTTCGTCCCACCACGGTTTGCGCGGTTTTTGTTTTTGATTGCGCAAATAGTCGTATTTCATGAGCGCCTCAACGATCGGCAAGTCGTTTATGTCGATCGTTTGTAAAAACGAATAGAGGCGGCGGAATAAATCTTCAAGCTGGTGACCGATGCGCGCCCAACCTTGTTCATCCCAATATGTGCCGAACGATTGGAAAAAGTCAAACGGCGTGTCAAACAGATGGGTGACGATATATTCGATCGTCTCATCCATGCGATGATCGTTCCAATATTTTTCAAGCACATCTTCGACTTGTTTTAAGCGAATGATGTCATGAAACGACAAGACGTTATTTCGTAAAATTTCATACGGCGCGCGGTCCATAAAGACGTAACCGTACTCGTTCGCCTTATGGCGCAAGCCTGTGCCGCGCAACATTTTTAAAAAGCCGAGCTGCAATTCTTCCGGGCGAAGAGCAAACACGTCGTTAAACGTTTTGCGAAACGATGTGTAATCTTCTTCCGGAAGTCCGGCAATTAAATCGAGATGTTGCGCGATTTTTCCGCCTTGTTTCACCATCGTCACGGTGCGGGTGAGTTTTTCGAAATTTTGTTTTCGCATGACGAGCTTGTTTACTTCATCGTTTGTCGATTGCACCCCAATTTCAAAGCGAAATAGTCCCGATGGCGCCTGTTCGTTTAAAAACTGAATGACTTCTGGGCGCATAATGTCGGCAGTAATTTCAAATTGAAAGACGACGCCGGGGACGTGCTCGTCAATTAAAAATTGGAACATATCCATCGCATAGCTGCGGCTAATGTTAAACGTGCGATCGACAAATTTAATGACTTTTGCCCCATGTTTCATTAAATAACGTAAATCTTCCTTTATTTTTTCCCGATCAAAGTAACGGACGCCGACTTCAATGGACGATAAACAAAATTGACAGCTAAACGGACAGCCGCGACTCGTTTCGACGTACGTGACGCGTTTCGATAAATGCGGTATATCTTCTGGAAAGCGAAACGGCGACGGCATGTTCGCTAAGTTGATTTTATTTCGTTGCGGGTTGATGACTGCTTTTCCGTTTTGATGATATGCGATTCCGGCGATATTGGCGACATCTTCACCGCGTTCAAGCGCGGTGAGAAGCTGTTTAAACGTTTCTTCGCCTTCGCCGATAACGATGTAATCAAATTCCGGCACACGCTCAAGCCAATAAGCGACGTCGTATGACACTTCTGGCCCACCGACGACGATCGTGACGGTCGGATGCACCTTTTTCAGCAATTGCACGACTTCAATCGTCTGTTCGATGTTCCAAATGTAACAGCTAAACCCGATGACGTCAGGTTTGCGACGGTATAAATCGGTGACGATATTTAACACCGGGTCTTTAATCGTATATTCGACAAGCTCGACATCAAATTCCGGTTGAGCGTATGCTTTTAAATAGCGAATGGCTAAGTTTGTATGAATATATTTGGCATTTAACGTTGTACAAATAATATGCACGGCAAACGACCCTTTCATATATAGGTTGCGACGAATTATTATACCATATAGGAAGGGAAGGAAAAAAGGTGCCCGGCAAGGCACCTTTGTGTATTACGCAGATATTTGGTTTTCTGCTCGTTTCGTTTTCCCGCGGTTTGATGCCATAAACAAAATGAATGCGACAACGACAACGGCATAAAGGATAAACCATATGTTGAAGCCACCGACGATCAAGCCCATGCCGAGCATGCCAGCAGCTAAAATGTAATACGTCATCGGAATGAGCGCTTTGCGAATTAAGCTTCCTTCTTGACCGATGAGCCCGACTGTGGCGGAAGCGGCGACGACGTTATGAACACAAATCATATTTCCAGCTGCGCCGCCAACCGCTTGTAGGGCGACGACAACAGCAGCACCTGAAGCCGATAAGCCGATGCTTTCTGCTGTACCGAATTGGAAAAGCGAGAACATCATATTGCTGAATGTGTTACTTCCCGCGATAAACGCTCCGAGCGCACCGATGAGCGGCGCAACGACCGGCCATGAGGAACCGGCGATATGTGATACACCTTCGGCTAAAACGAGCGGCATGCTCGCAAGCTCATCTGTTTTCGTATTAATGAAAATGTTGATCATCGGCACGGCGAAAATGAGTGCGGACCCTGCGCTTAATGCTGTTTTAAACGAATCGCTAAACGCTTTTTTGTAGCTTTTCGCATCCATGCGATGTAACACGTACGTGACGAGCGAAACGATGACGAAAATCGTACCCGGCAAATAAAGTGGTGTCGATTTAATCGCAATGCCGGAGTTAAATACGTTGTCGATGAAAATCGTGACGCTTTCTCCTGTTAAAAACGCTTTTACTTCAGCGACGGTGCGCGTAATGACAAGCAAAATCGCAACTAACACGTACGGAAACCAAGCGTTTAAAAGCGAAATGCGCTTTTTTCCTTGCCCGATGTTCGTTTGTTCGTTGTTTAAACGACCGATCCACTCTTGTTCCCATGCGTGACGATGTTCAAAATCAAACGTATCTTTCGGCATAAATAGTCCGGCTTTTGCGGCTGGGACGACGATCATAAGACCAATGAGTGAACCGAGCAATGAAGGAAACTCCGGTCCGAGCACGTTCGCGATGATCGCATACGGAACAGTGAACGCAAAGCCGGCAAGCATCGCAAACTTCCATACGCGCAATCCTTCACGGAACGAACGATTTTTGCCGAAAAAGCGCGTGAGCATACCGACCATAATAAGCGGAATAAACGTTCCGACTAAGGCGTGAATGATGCCGACGTTGGCGGCAATTTGTAATAAGTAATCGGTAAATTCCATATTTCCAATTGCTTTCATGACCGATTCTTGATTCGCAAGCCCTGTATTGACCCCGACGAGAATAGGTGTTCCGATTGCTCCGAACGACACAGGCGTGCTTTGAATAATTAGTGCAACTAATACAGCAGCCATCGCAGGAAAGCCGATTGCCACAAGAAGCGGGGCAGCGATTGCCGCTGGCGTACCGAATCCTGCCGCACCTTCAATAAACGAACCGAACAACCAGGCGATAATGATCGCTTGAATGCGGCGGTCTGGCGAAATGTGAATGAATCCTTGACGAATCGTTTCGATCGCACCGCTTTCTTTGACCGTATTTAAAAGCAATACGGCTCCGAATACGATAAACATAATTTCAATGGCTGTCTTTATACCGTTTACGCTGGCGGCGGCGACGACATTCATTTTCGTCCCCCAAACGAATAGGGCGATTGCCGCAGTGACAACGAGTGCGACGGGCATGGCACGACTCGCTGGCCACTTCAATACAACAAGAAATAAGAAAACTGTTAAAATTGGCAATAGTGCGATAAATGATAACATATTCATCCCCCTTTGTTTCATTGTGATGATGTCATTCCTTATCCCCTCATCATAAGGTCATACAATCATCTGATGAGTATATCATAATGTAAGCGTAACCATTTTTCAATATGAATATTTAAAAATTTTTCACAGTTATTTTGTAGAAAAATATGATATGACATTCTATTTGTATGGGGGAGCAAACAAGAGATGATGGGGTGGACAAAGTGTATAAGCAAATTAAACCGAAAAAAATATATGAAGAAGTAGCAGAAGCGATTTTACATATGATTCAAACAGGACAGTTAAAGCCCGGAGATAAACTCGATTCCGTTCAACAGCTCGCCGAAAACTTTCAAGTTGGGCGCGCAGCTATTCGTGAAGCGTTGACAGCGCTTCGAGCGATGGGGCTGATCGAAATGAAGCAAGGGGAAGGGACGTACGTGCGCGAGTTTGATCCAGCGATGTTGTCGTTCCCGATTTCTGCGGCTGTGCTTATGAATAAAGAAGATGTCGCTCATTTACTTGAAGTGCGCAAACTGCTTGAAGTCGGTGCTGCAGGGGTGGCAGCTAGAAAGCGAACGGAAGAAGATTTGCGTGCGATGCAAAGCGCTCTGACACAAATGCGTGAAGCGATTGGCGATGAAGAGCTTGGGGAAAAAGCCGACTTTTTATTTCATATGGCGATTGCGGCGGCAACGAAAAATCCATTGTTAGTCAGCTTAATGAACAACGTATCGGGTATGATGATGGAGACGATGCGAGAAACGCGCCGCATTTGGCTGTTTGCCAAACAAGCGACGACCGAACAACTCCTTGAAGATCATATCGCCATTTTTGAAGCGATTCGCGACCAACACATTGAACTAGCCCAAGAACGAATGAAAGAACATTTAGGGCATGTTGAAAAAGTGCTTGCTAGCTACATATCTTCATAATGGAGGTTCTCCCTCCGTGCTTACTCATCAGATGACCGGTTGACTAATTTGGCAATGAGATGTAAAGTGAAAAAAAGAAAACGTTTTCTTAGAGAGGGGATCGGGAATGAACGTCACATTATTTGTTACATGTTTGGTGGATTTATTTCACGTCAATGTTGGCAAAGCGACAGTAGAGTTGTTAGAACGGCTCGGCTGTACCATTCATTTTCCAGAGGCGCAAACGTGCTGTGGACAGCCGGCCTACAATAGCGGCTATGTAAAAGAAGCGAAAGAAGCGATGAAACATATGATTCGTACGTTTGAACATGCCGAATATATCGTTACGCCATCCGGTTCATGTGCAACGATGTTTAAAGAATATCCGCACATTTTTAAAGGCGACAGTGAATGGGAAGAACGAGCACAACACGTCGCTAATAAAACGTATGAACTGACGCAATTTATCGTCGATGTGTTGAAAATCGAAGACGTCGGGGCGCGCTTAGAAGGAAAAGCGACGTATCATACATCATGCCATATGACGCGCTTACTTGGCGTCAAAGACGCACCACTTACGTTATTGCAACACGTCAAAGGGCTTGAAGTCGTTCCGTTGCCGAACGCGCACAATTGCTGTGGATTTGGCGGCACGTTTTCCGTAAAAATGGGGCCGATTTCAGAACAAATGGTCGATGAAAAAATTCAATGTATCGAACAAGTCGAAGCCGATTATTTAATCGGTGCTGATTGTGGCTGTTTAATGAACATCGGCGGGCGCATTGAACGAAAAGGGGAGCCGATTCGCGTCATGCATATTGCCGAAGTGCTGAATAGTCGATAGGGGGGATTGGATATGGCAATGAAAATTAACATGGGAGAATTTCACGAGCGAGTAGAAAAAGGGATTCATAATACGTTTATGCGCGGCGCGGTTGCTGGAGCACAAGAGCGGTTGCGCACGCGCCGGCTCGAAGCGGCCGAAGAGCTCGGCAACTGGGAAGAATGGCGCGCGCTCGGAGAAGAAATTCGTCAACATACGCTCGAAAACTTAGATTATTATTTAATGCAACTGAGCGAAAACGTAAAAAAACGCGGCGGACACGTCTTTTTTGCGCAAACGGCGGAAGAAGCGAACGACTACATTTGTCGCGTCGTTGCAAGCAAACAAGCGAAAAAAATTGTGAAATCGAAATCGATGGTGACGGAAGAAATTCATATGAACGCTGCGCTAGAGAAGCTCGGCTGTGAAGTCATTGAAACCGACCTTGGCGAATACATTTTGCAAGTCGATGACCACGATCCACCGTCGCACATCGTTGCGCCTGCGCTTCATAAAAATAAAGAACAAATTCGCGACGTATTTCAAGAAAAGCTGGCGTATACGAAAACGGAAAAGCCGGAAGAGCTGGCGCTTCATGCGCGCCATATGCTTCGCCACGAATATATGACGGCAGACGTCGGCATTACCGGCTGCAATTTCGCCATTGCCGAATCCGGTTCAATCACGCTTGTGACGAACGAAGGAAACGCCGATTTAGTCACCGCATTGCCGAAAACGCAAATTACAGTCATGGGAATGGAGCGGATCGTACCGACGTTTGAAGAAATGGAAGTGCTCGTTAGTTTACTAACAAGAAGTGCGGTCGGGCAAAAATTGACGAGTTACATTACCGTGTTAACTGGCCCGCGAGAAGAAGGAGAAGTGGACGGTCCAGAAGAATTTCATCTCGTCATCGTCGACAACGGACGTTCCGACATATTAGGAACGGAATTTCAGCCGGTGTTGCAATGCATTCGTTGCGCCGCTTGCGTCAACGTTTGTCCGGTATATCGCCATATTGGCGGTCATTCGTACGGTTCCATTTATTCAGGTCCGATCGGGGCGGTGTTGTCGCCGCTTCTTGGCGGCTATGACGATTATAAAGAATTGCCGTACGCATCAACGTTATGCGCCGCTTGTACGGAAGCATGTCCGGTAAAAATTCCGCTTCATGAACTGTTGTTAAAACACCGCCAAACGATTGTCGAACGGGAAGGAAAAGCGCCGATTTCGGAAAAATTGGCGATGAAAGCGTTCGGATTAGGTGCGGCGTCGTCGCTGTTGTATAAACTCGGTTCGAAAGTCGCACCGAATGCGATGAGTCCGTTTACAGTAAACGACCGCATTTCCAAAGGTCCAGGACCGTTAAAAGCGTGGACGGACATTCGCGAATTTCCAGCACCAGAAAAAGAACGGTTCCGCGACTGGCTAAAACAAAGGGGGAATGAATGATGGAAGCTTTTTTACAACGGATTGCCTCCCGTCTCGGACGCGACGTCCGCACGTCTGTTGAGCGCCCACAGTGGAAACATGCACCGCAACAAACCGTGTTTCAAGGATATAGCCAAGACGAGCTGCTTGATGTGTTGAAACACCAATGCATGCGCATTCATACGACGCTCGTTGAAACAAACAGCGCTGAGCTTTATGACACGGTCGAACAAGTCATTTATGCGCATGGCGGCGGTCCGATCGTCATCGCTAACGATGAGCGCTACGAACAGTTTGGACTATCTTCTTTTTTAAAGCGGGAAGATGTGTACGTATGGGACGCTACACGTGGACGAGACAACATTGAAGCGGCAGAACGAGCAAACATCGGCATCACATGGAGTGATATGACGTTAGCGGAATCAGGGACAGTTGTGTTATTAAACAATCAAAATCAAGGGAGAACGATTAGCTTTTTGCCAACAACGTACGTGGCGCTTATTCCGAAAAGTACGATCGTTCCACGTATGACGCAAGCAGCGCGCATCATTCGAGAGAAACACGTCCCGTCATGCATTAACTTTATTACAGGCCCAAGCAACTCGGCAGATATTGAAATGAATTTAGTTGTCGGTGTGCACGGACCAGTGAAAGCCACATATATCGTTATTACCGATCGTTGAGCAGCAAATGTGAGCTGCTCTTTTTTAAAAGATAAGAAAGTATGGAATTCCATATTTAGGATGTAAGCGCCATCGTCTCGAGTCGCTTCACCCCTTCTTTCGGCGGCGACACATTGAGATACTTCAGTGATATTACCCACGCAGAAACAAGCGACCGCTTGGTTTGAGCTCTCCTCGGTGGGGTTTATGCGCTCTTCGCCGATAGGCGGGCGCTTTGCGCTTTTCTTAATCCCGATAAGATTAGTAAAATTTTCGGAATTTTAAGAAGGAATAAAAAAACATCGGGCGAATATACATCATAACCATATACATATAGAGAGGGAGTTTGTGGGGAGGGAACGCGTTTGAGTTTGAAAGGTATGATGGAAGATTCGCGATTTGTTCAGCTTTCGAAACAAGAAAAGGAAGCGATCGATGAGCGAATAAGTCAGTACGATTTCATTTTACAACAAGTGACGGATGCAATTGTATTAGTAAAAGATGACGGGACGTTCGTGGATGTGAACGAGGCGGCGTGCCGTTTATTTCGCACGTCGCGTGAACAGCTGTTGCAAAAAAATTTTCATGAATACGTATATCTCGTCCCGGAACATATTTTTCATTTTCAAAAACAAATGTTGCATAAATTTGGCACATACGATGATGAAATGGTCATTCGCTTGGCAGATGGCGAAATGAAGCATGTGCAACTATTTATGCGCCGTCATAAAAAGCAACCGTTTGATTTATATATGATCCGCGATATTACCTCAAAAAAAGCGCTTGAGCGTGAACGAACAATTAATGAAACGTTATTTAAAGATTTGTTTAATCGTGCTGGCGATAGCATTGTCATTTTCGATGGACAAGGGCGATTTATTGATGCGAATCCTTCCTTTTGCACAAGCGTCAACATTACAAAAGAAGAACTATTTAAATTATCAATCCAAACATTTATTCCAATGGAGTATCACGATTTATTCGACCAACTGTTAGTGACGTTAAAACGAAACGGGACTGTATCGAGCGAATTGCCGTTTATTTTAGGAGACGGCATGCAAAAGTTGTTTGAGCTAACGTTAACAACGAACGTACATAGCGGCTTTTTTATGGCGATTATGCGCAACGTGACTGAAAAACGAAATATGGAAATGAACTTGCAACGGAGTGAAGAGCGATTTCGCGCCATTTTTGAACAAGCCCATGAAGCGATTTTAATTTGTGACGATTTCGGAAATATTTTGCGCGCCAACCCTGCCGCAAGCCGAACGTTTGAATTGCCGCTTCACGATCTCGTTCATGCGAATTTAATGCAGTTTATTGATGCAAAAGATGAAAAAGTACGTCACGTGTTACGGCAATTTTTCCGCGATGGAGAAATTCGTGACGAATTGACATTTCATATGCCGAACGGCGAAAAAAAACAGCTTGAATTTACGTCGAAAAAAGGGGTCATTAACGGCTATCATTTAACGATTTTTCGCAATGTGAGCGAACGTCGGAAAATGGAAAAACAGTTGCGCGAACAAGAACAAAAGTTTCGCAACGTCTTTAATCATGCGATGGATGGCATTGTGTTAATTGACGACAAACAGCGCATTTTTGATGCCAATCCGGTGGCGTGCCGCATTTTCGCTCTTTCAAAAGAACAGCTCGTTACAAAATGTATGCATGCTTTTATCGGAAGCAACGAATTAAACAAATTTCAAAAATGGGTAAACAATGGGAAGGAAGAAGAAGAGTTTACGATTACAGACGGCGAAGGAAAGAAAAAAATTGTTGAACTGTCGTTTAAACCGAACATTATTGAACATGTCGGGCTGATGATGGTACGCGATATCACGGAGAAAAAAGAAATGGAAGAGCAATTACGTAAGTCTGATACGTTAAGCGTCGTCGGTCAACTGGCGGCAGGCATCGCCCATGAAATTCGCAATCCGATGACGGCGTTAAAAGGATTTATCCAACTATTACAAGGAAGCATAGGCAACGGTTGCGAGCAATATAATATGTACTTTCACGTCATTATGTCGGAATTAAAGCGCATTGAGTCGATTATTACCGAATTTCTCGTATTGGCAAAGCCGCAAGCTGTTCATTATGAACGGGGCGACGTGGCAAAAATTATGCAAGAAACCGTCGATTTACTAAGCGTGCAAGCGACGATGCATAACATTCAAATTGAAGCAACGTACGAGCAAGTGCCGCGTATATATTGCGAGCCGAAACAATTAAAACAAGTGTTTATTAACATATTAAAAAACGCGATTGAGGTGATGCCAAACGGCGGAACGATTACCGTCTCCGTTCAGCATGTCGGAGATGATATACGCATCGCCATTCGTGATCAAGGTTGCGGCATTCCGAAAGATAAAATTAAAAAATTAGGCGAGCCGTTTTATACGACGAAAGAGCGCGGAACGGGGCTTGGCTTAATGGTCAGCTATAAAATTATTGAAGAACATCGTGGGCGCATTGATGTTGAAAGCGAAGTTGGTGTGGGTACAACGTTTTATATTACCTTACCGATAAATAATGACATGCGGTAAAGCAATGTAGTACAATAGACTTATATGTCAAGACAGCTAAAGAGGTGAATAGCATGTTATTTAAACGCCTTCGTCCGTCGTTAAACGAATTGCTTGAACAAGGGACAGACTATTCGTTTCACGGACGATTTGTTGACACGTTATCGTACAACCGTTTTACAACAGAAGATTTCGAAAAGTTAAAACAAATTAATGAACTTATCGCTCCACATAAACAAGAAATGGTTCGTCTCTTTCATGAAGGGCTAAAACAAGTGCAGCCAGAAGCGGCAAAAACGATTACGGAAGCCCGCATCGAAGCATATTTGAACGCCTTTTTTACGATGGAACGAAACCGCGCGTACGTCGATGAATCGCTTCGCTTTTTCCATTTGTTGCGTAAAGAAAAAGTGAACGTTGGGAAGCTCATCGTTGCGTTTAACCAATTCAATTTCTTCGTTTTAACGACGTTGTTAGCGAGAGCAGCGCTTGCACCGAAACGGTGTTTAACGCTCATGGAGACGTTGCAGCGGGCGATTAATATTGAGCAACAGCTGCTCGTGGAAGTGTATACGGAAACGATGATGGAGCAGATCGCAAGCGGCACAGCTGAACTGATGGAACAAAATGCCGAAATTATGTTTATTAAAGATTTGCTGCAAGCGCTCGATCAACAAAATAGCGATGTGCAAATGGTGACGGCGGCGACGGAAGAAATGACGACGGCGGTGTCGGAAGTAGCTCATGCGGCGACAGTGATCGCTGAAAAAACGACCACATCCGTTGAACGGGCAGAAAAAGGACAACAAATGATGACGGAAGCGTTCGGAGAAATTATTGAAACGTCGGAACAATTTACGAAAATGGTTGACCGTTTTGAACATTTACAACAACATTTAAGCGCGATTGAAAAAGTGATGCAACTCGTTAACGGCATTGCAGATCAAACGAATTTGTTAGCGTTAAATGCATCGATTGAAGCTGCACGTGCTGGGGAATACGGAAAAGGGTTTTCGGTCGTCGCAGAAGAAATTCGCAAGCTTGCCGATCATACGGTGCAGTCGCTCGGCGAAGTGCAGCGAAATGTCGGAGAGTTGCGCACCATTTCCTCTGAAGTATCATCAGCCATTTATTCAACGTCAACAACGATTCGCCAAGCCGTTCATCAAGCGCAAGAAGCGATGCCGCTTTTACAAGAAATTGTATCGGTTATGGGAGAAATTCAAGACAGTACAAATACGAACGCCGCTGTCGCTGAAGAGCAAGCCGCTGCCGTCGATGAAATCGCGACGCGTATGTCATCCATTGCTTCACTGACGGAATACGTGCGCGAACTTGGTGAAAAAACAGGAGGCACAGTGCATGCGTTAAGTAAAGCAATCGACCGGTTCCGTTTAAATATGGTGAATGAAAATAGCGTGAAACTATCTGCGAAAGCGTTATTGCATTTAGCAAAAACCGACCATTTATTATGGAAATGGCGCATTTACAATATGATCGTCGGTTATGAAACGGTGCGACCTGAAGATGTCGCGTCTCACCATCAATGCCGATTAGGCAAATGGTATTTTGATGAACAGACGAAAAAACAACTGCAAGGCACGCCAGCGTATGAAAAGTTAAACGCACCGCACGAACGCGTTCACGTTGCAGCAAAACAAGCTGCTGAAGCGTACGCGAAAGGCGATATAAAGGGTGCCGAAGCGCAATTAATCGAATTAGAACAAGCGTCTGTAGAAGTCATTCGTCTGCTTGATGAACTCATCGAAAAAGTAGAAAAAGAACGGACGTTTGAAACCCACCTCGCGTAAGGTGGGTTATTTTTTAACCATATGGGACAACGCAAGTGCGAAAATTAATAGTGCGCCTTTTACAATATCTTGCGCGTAATACGGAACGTTCATCATCGTCAGCCCGTTTAACAAGACGCCAATAAAAATCGAGCCAAGTAACGTACCGATCACATTCGGTTTGCCGATGCCAAATACAGAAAAGCCGATAAACGCAGCAGCTACACCGTCCATTAACAGTGATGCGCCCGCCGACACTTGCCCCGTACCGATGCGTGAAGCGAGCACAATGCCGCCTAAAGCCGCAAACATCCCGCTAATGACATACGCATACGTGCGGTAGCGGTTGACAGGAATACCGGTGAGATGGGCTGCTTCACGATTTTCTCCTGTCATATAAAATAAACGTCCCGTTTTTGTATACGTTAAAAAAAGATGAGCGCCAATGACGAGCAAAAGCATAAGCAACACAGAAAACGGAATGCCAAACAGTTCCCCTTGTCCGATAAATAAAAATGATGGAATGAATTTTCCCGGCGCCACGCCACCTTCTGGAAGTGGCATGTCGTTATAAATGGAAAATCCTTTCGTGTATGTGAGCTGTACGCCGTTAATGATGTACATCACCGCTAACGTCGCCAATAAGTCAGGTAAACGAAGACGGATAATGAGAAACGCATTAAGTATTCCAACGAGCGCACCGAGTATAAGTGGGACGATAAGCGCAACAAGCAGCTCTTGGCGATGTAAAACGAGCGCGGAGGCGCTTGCGATGGTTGCCAAACTGACTGTCGAGCCGACGGATAAATCGAATCCATCGACAACTAACGAAAACGTAATGCCGATCGCAACGAGCGTGACGATCGAAATCGAGCGCAAAATGTCGCTAAAGTTCGCATACGTAAAAAATGAATCGAGCGTGAGACTAAAAAAAGCGATGACGATAACGATGGCGAGTATCGTTCCGTATTTGTATAAAAACTTCAATTCGTTCCACCCCCAGTCATGTCATAGACGAGCTGTTCATATGTCGCTTCGAGTGCGTCCACTTTTTTTACGAACTGACCGTCGACCATAACGTAAATCGTATCGGCGATATGGAGTAATTCTTGACATTCGCTCGTGAAATAAATGATCGCTTTTCCTTTTTCAGCAAGCGTGCGAATAATCGAAAATACTTCTTCCTTCGCATGTACGTCAATGCCTTTTGTCGGCTCATCAAAAAGAAAGACGTCGCTATTGGTTTGTAACCATTTCCCGATCACCACTTTTTGTTGATTGCCGCCGCTTAAATGTTTCACAAGCGCCGTCGGCGAAGATGGGCGAATATGTAACGATGAAATGAGGCTTGTTGCGATGGCGCGCTCGTTCCGTTTTTGAATCCATTGCCATGGGGCAATATTTGACAATAGACGGACGGTCAAATTTTTTTCGACCGTTTCGCTCATAAAAAGCCCTTGTTTCCGGCGTTCTTCTGGAATGAAACAAACGCCCGCTTCAATCGCATCTTTTGGAGAGGTCCATGTTTGTTTTTCTCCACGCACGATGCGTTCGCCTGTCGTTTCGACATGAGCGATGATGCTTTCGGCCAACTCTGTTTTTCCTGCCCCGACAATGCCAGCGATGCCGACAATTTCACCGCGCCGAACCGCAAGATCGACCGTTGTTTTCGTTTTTGGAATGTACAATTGCTTGACTTCAAATATCGTTTCTTTGCTTATGTTGCGTGCCCGTTCGTTGCGCATCTCTGTTTGCCGTCCGACCATATGGCGAACGATGTCTTCTGTCGCGAGCGACACATCGCCTTCGTATACGACTTCGCCATCCCGCAAAATCGTCATTCGATCGCATATGCGTTTTACTTCGTGCAATTTATGCGAAATGTAAATAAACGACACCCCTTGCGCTTTTAGCTGTTCGATCATCGCAAACAATCGTTTCGTTTCTTCTTCGCTTAACGAGGCGGTTGGCTCATCTAAAATAATGTAGCGAGCAGAAGAAGAAAGGACGCGTGCTAGCAAAATGAGTTGTTTTTCATGAAGCGTGCATGTTTGTACAGAGACATCAGGCGACAAATGTGTTAAGCCGACGCGCTCAAGCAGTTGTAAAACAGCAGCCCGATGTTTCGTTTTAGAAAACGATATTTGTTTTTGAGCGACAATTTGTTCAGCGAGAATATTTTCATATACGGACAAAGCAGGGAATAATGCCGCATCCACTTCTTGTACGACATGTCCGATGCCTGCTCGTTTTGCATCTTTCGGAGAAGAAAATGTATGCACCTTTCTGTCTATTTCAATCGTTCCGCTCACCGGCTGCAAGACGCCAGCTAAAATGTTCATTAACGTGCTTTTTCCAGCTCCATTCATACCTAAAAGGGCGTGAACTTCGCCCGGTTGGACATGGAAGTTCACGCCGTTTAATACGGTCACATCGCCAAATGTATGGACGATTTGTTTCATGCGCAAACCGCTCATTGCTTTTTCACCTTTTCTTCAAGCGTCTTCATCCATGGGGAGATGGCAACGTTCGATTGTCCCCAGCTTGGCATGTAGTTGTTTAGCTCGTTCATCGTAATTGGTGTGCTCGGCAAGTCTGAACGTTTCACTAAGTGTGGTTCAAGTGAATAAATGTTTGGCGTTTGTTCTCCGGCGATTTTTTGATACGCAAAGCGCACTTGAACGCGACCGACTTCCGCTGGGTCGGTTGCCGTTGTTGCGACCCATGGGCTATTTGGTTGTTGAATGAGTTGTAAATCTTCGTCGCTTAAGTCGATGCCGTACACTTTAATTTCTGTTCGACCGGCTTGTTGAATGGCGCGCGTTGCTCCTTTGGCGAACTCATCCCATGTCGCAAAAACCGCGTCGATGTCGCCTTTGTTCGGATATTTTTTTAAAATGGCTTCCATTTGTGTTTGTGTATCTAAAGCGGTATTGGCGCTTGCGGTGCCGAATTTCGCTACTTCTTTAATGTTCGGATACCGTTTTTGAAATGCTTCGTAAATGACATGGCGGCGTTCCATTGGCGTAAAGCCGCCGACCCAAATCGTGACAATTTCGCCTTCCCCGTTTAAATCTTCCGCTAACGTTTTTAACGTTTTCCATGCTAAGCTGTAATCGTCTTGGTCAATGACGGTGACTCCTGGAATGTTTAAATCGTTATCAAACGCAACGACGTGAATGCCTTTCTCCAGCGCCTTTTCAACAGGTGCTTTTAATGCATCTGCGCGCCCGTGGTCTAATAAAATCGCATCGACGTTTTGGTTGATCGCTGTTTCGACGTATGATGCCATTTTCGTTAAATCGTTGTCAGCGTTATAAATTTGCACGTCGCCACCAAATTTCGCGACTTGTTCTTTCACGCCTGCGATATATTGCGATGAAAACGTGCCGATTGACATTTGCATAATGGCAGCTATTTTAATCGGTTTGTTTAATGCTGCAGGGATATCCGCTTTTGCATCCGTTGTTTCGTTCGTTTGTTTCGCTTCTTCTTTCGGTTGTTCCGCTCGTTTTGAGACGGCGTCTTGTTCGTTTGTGCAACCGACTAAAAGCGCGAATAAAAGCACGATGATTGCCCATATGTTTTTCATGCCAAAACCTCCTCAAATAATGTCGGCAGTTTCGTTTCGTAGTCGCCGAAGATAATCCCTTTTTCCGTAATGATGCCGGTAATGAGTTCATGCGGTGTGACATCAAATGCCGGATTGTAGACGTTCACATCTGGCGCGATGCGCACGCCGCCGATATGTGTGACTTCTTCTTTCGCTCGCTCTTCAATCGGAATGTCGTCGCCTGTTTTCGTCTGTAAGTCGATCGTCGATAGCGGGGCGGCGACGTAAAATGGAATGTTGAACGCTTTCGCTAAAATGGCTAAGCCGAACGTGCCGATTTTGTTTGCTGTATCGCCGTTGGCGGCGATGCGATCTGCCCCGACGATGACTGCGGAAATATGCTTCGCTTTCATCGTTTGTGCCGCCATGTTATCTGTAATGAGCGTCACATCGACGCCAGCTTCGGAAAGTTCCCATGCGGTTAGCCTTGCTCCTTGCAACACCGGGCGTGTTTCGCAAGCGTACGCATGAAGCGTGATCCCTTTTTCTTTCGCTAAATGAAACGGCGCAAGTGCGGTGCCGTAACGGGCTGTGGCAATCGCTCCTGCATTACAAATCGTCATGATACGGTCGCCGTCTTGAAACAAGGAAAGGGCATGTTCACCGATGCGGCGGCAGACGTCTTCATCTTCGATTTGCATGCAAATCGCTTCATGAATAAGCGTCGTTTTCGCTTCGTTGACGGATGTAGCGTTCGCGACGCTTTTTGTGAGCCGGTCAAGCGCCCAAAATAAATTGACGGCGGTCGGTCGCGAACTTGCTAAATAGTCGCGGTCGCGTTTTAGTTCGGTATGAAATGTCGCTAAATCATCGGTCTCATATGATTGAGCCGCAAGTGCCAAACCGTAGGCGGCAGTCATGCCGATCGCTGGCGCTCCGCGCACTTTTAACGTAACGATCGCGTCCCATACGTCTTCGATATGTTTTAATTCTAAATATTCAGTCTTATGAGGCAACGCTTGTTGGTTTAAAATCGTAATATGTGTATCATGCCATTGTATTGCTTTCATCGTCTTCCTCCTAGCTGTTCACATGCACCGTTTGTTGCACGAGCTTTTTCACGTCATCGATCGCTAGTTTGTTTCGCTGCACGATAAGTTCGCGACCGAGACGGAGGGCGTGGCGTTTTGCGTGAAGTCTGCGCTCAAGCGGCAATTCATCAAGGTCCGCCACATGCGCCAACCCGATCGTCCGGCGAATGACTTCGCAACCGGCAAAGCCGATCGCCTCAACGAGCGCATCGCCTATGATGTCATCAAGCACGCCAGATGTGCGCGCATACGGTTCGTTGCTTTCGCGCCAAAGTTCAGCAAACGTGCGGGTAAAGACGTCCCATGTGTTTTCAATATGAGCAAAAAGCGGTTCGCGGTCACGTTCATGACGGGAGAGAGCGTTTAATAGTAAGTTGGCAAAAAATTGCCCTAAATCGAAGCCGATCGGACCGTAAAACGCAAACTCCGGGTCGATCACTTTCGTTTCCTCGTCGCTTGCGAAAATGCTTCCCGTATGTAAATCCCCATGAAGCAACACATCCGCTTTCGTTAAAAAAAGCCGTTTTAATTTCGCTGTTTCGCGCTGAAGCACATCATCTTGCCAAAGCTGTTCGACATCGGCACGAAGCTCTGTTTCAAAGTTGTTCGTGTCGTGGTCAAAAAACGGATCAGTAAAGACGAGGTCTTCCGTAATTTTACATAGTTCGGGATTTGTAAATTGTTGTACGAGCTTCTTTTTTTGTTGTTGATTCATGCCAAAGTCCGACGTGTAAAACGCTGTTTTGGCGACAAATTCGCCGATATGTTCCGATAAACGCGGAAACGTTTTTCCTTCGATGAGCCCGCGGCGTGCAATGTGTAAATGCGACAAATCTTCCATCACTGTAATCGCTAATGTCTCATCGGAATAGTATACTTTCGGAACATAGTGAGGAACGTAGCTCGCGAACGTGCGCAACGCTTGGCTTTCAATTGTTGCCCGTTTTAATGTAAGCGGCCAGCTTTCGCCAACGACTTTCGCATACGGCAACGCTTGTTTAATGATGATGCTGTCGTTTGTTCGCTCGTTGACGATGCGAAAGACGAGATTTAAGTTCCCGTCACCAATTTCTTCGCTAGAAAGAAGCGCATCTTCTCCAAATAGCCCTAAACGAACAGCAAGGGCAATCGCTTTTTGTTCTGTCAATGGTTCGTACATATACATGCCTCCTCTCAAAATAAAAAACCTCTTTCGCTGAACGAAAGAGGTTTGAAGTTTGCTTCGCACCTCTTATCTCTCAGCCTACTGCTGCAAGAATTAGCACCGTGCGTCATCGCCGGTTGCCGGGCTTCATCGGGCTCGTCCCTCCACCTGCTCTTGATAAGAGTGTTTGTTATTATTCGAATGTTATAAACAGTGAAAAAGTTGTGTGAATTCGCTTGATTCGAATCATACATCGCATTATGCTCGTTTGTCAATCTTTTTTTTCAAACATTTTATACACGTCTGGGCGACGATCGGAAAAAATCGGGATGCGCGCACGCACGTCTTGCACGTCGTTTATATCGATATTCGTCACAATGACCGTCTCTTGTTCGCCTCCTTCAGCAAGCACGTTTCCCCACGGATCAATGATCAGCGAATGTCCAGCAAATACGTTGTTCGGGTCTTTTCCTGCGCGGTTGCAAGCGACAACGTAACATTGATTTTCGATCGCCCGCGCCGTTAATAGCGTACGCCAATGATGAAGGCGAGAAAGCGGCCATTGCGCAACGACAAACAATACTTCTGCACCATGTAGCGCATGCGCGCGAATCCATTCTGGAAAACGAATGTCGTAACAAATGACGCCGGCACACGTCGTTTCATCGAGCGAAAATAGCCCCATCGTTTCTCCTGCTTGCAAATACAAATGCTCATCCATCAATTGGAACAAATGAAGTTTACTATATTCGCCAACGACGTCGCCGTTTCGGTTGACGACATACATCGTGTTCGTCATTCGTTCGTTCGTTTTTTTTGCGACCGATCCACCGACGATATGCACATCGTACGTGCGGGCAAGTTCGGAAAGAAACGATTTTGCCTCTTCGCCGTTTTCGTCAGCGATATGAGCAAGTCTCGTTAAATCATAGCCTGTCGTCCATAGTTCAGGCAAAACGACGACGTCAACGTCACGAGCGATTTGTTCGATGTAGCGCAAGGCGGTTTGTTTATTTTTTTCGGGTGTTCCAAACGCAATGTCCATTTGTATGCAAGCGATGTTCATATCATTCACCTCAACAAAAAATTTTCTTTACATTTTGATTTTTACGATATATGATACTTGACTAGAATTTCAACCTTTTTGTGAAGTAGGTGTGAAAAAAATGAACATATTTCCACAATCGAACGTGTTACAACAACTACCGAAGCAATTTTTTGCGTCGCTTGTGCAAAACGTACAGGCGGTCATCGCTGAAGGGCACGATGTCATTAATCTCGGACAAGGAAATCCCGATCAGCCGACGCCCGCACATATTGTGCGCGCGATGCAACAGGCGGTGGCAAAGCCGATGTATCATAAATATTCGCCGTTTCGCGGCTATTCGTTTTTCAAAGAGGCGGTGGCGACGTTTTATAAGCGTGAATACGGGGTGACGGTTGACCCGGAAAAAGAAGTCGCTATTTTATTTGGCGGAAAAGCAGGGCTTGTCGAAATGCCGCTTTGTTTATTAAATTCAGGTGATGTCGTCCTCGTTCCCGATCCCGGTTATCCGGACTATTGGTCGGGAGTCGTGCTTGCGCGGGCGCGCATGGAAATGATGCCGCTGCGGGCGGAAAACAGCTTTTTGCCCGCTTACGATGAGCTACCGAAAGACGTCGTTCGCGAGGCAAAATTGATGTTTTTAAACTATCCGAACAATCCGACAGGCGCGACAGCAACGGAATCGTTTTTTCAAGAAACCGTTTCATTTGCGGAAAAACATCATATCGCTGTCGTGCACGATTTCGCATACGGAGCGATTGGCTTTGATGGGAAAAAGCCGGTCAGCTTTTTACAAGTTGAAGGGGCAAAAGACGTCGGCATTGAAATTTATACGTTTTCGAAAACGTACAATATGGCAGGGTGGCGCATCGGCTTTGCGGTCGGCAACGAAAGCATGATTGAAGCAATCCACGTACTCCAAGACCATTTGTACGTCAGCATGTTCGGTGCTATTCAAGAAGCGGCAGCAGTCGCGCTACTCGAGTCGCAACAGTGCGTCGCCGAGCTTGTCGCCACGTATGAAGCAAGGCGAAATACGTTTATTCATGCTTTGCGTGACATCGGTTGGGACGTCCAAGCGCCAGCAGGTTCGTTTTTCGCTTGGCTTCCGGTGCCGAACGGTTATACGTCAGAAACATTTGCTGACCTGTTGCTTAAACAAGCGCACGTGGCGGTCGCTCCGGGGATCGGGTTTGGTGAACATGGGGAAGGCTATGTGCGCACAGGGCTACTGACGAGCGAAGACAGGCTAAAAGAAGCGGCTTGGCGCATCGGACAACTGCAACTTTTTTAAAAAATGATTGACAAATGCCACATGTGCTGTCATAATTCGAAGTAAATTTATGAAAAACGAACCATTCAAAAAATTTCATACATTGCGAATTCTTATCAAGAGTAGGCGGAGGGACGAGCCCGATGAAGCCCGGCAACCGACTTAAACAGCTGTTTAAGCACGGTGCTAATTCTCGCAGCAATACGCTGAGAGATAAGAAGAGACGAACAATTAGCCTCTTCTTATGAAGAGGTTTTTTATTTGTAAAGGGGTGGACATATGATTACCGCAACGTATTTGATTCATGACGACAAAGATTTAGCGAAAAAAGCAGAAGGTATCGCGCTTGGACTGACTGTCGGGTCGTGGACTGATTTACCGCAACTGGAACAAGAACAGTTAAAAAAACATAAAGGGATCGTTCAGTCGATTGAAGAGCTAGAGGAAGACGAGCGTGTCAATACGTTTTTTGGAAAGAGACTAAAACGTGCGCTTGTGCGCATTTCGTATCCGAGCGTCAATTTTAGTGCCGATTTGCCTGCCATTTTGACAACGACATTTGGCAAATTGTCGCTTGACGGAACGATTAAACTGATTGACTTAACGTTTTCCGACGAACTGAAGCGCGCATTCCCTGGTCCGCGCTTTGGGATTGACGGCATTCGCGAAAAACTTGGCGTCTTTCACCGTCCGCTTGTCATGAGCATTTTTAAAGCGGTGATTGGGCGTGATTTACAATACGTCACCGAACAATTGAAGCTGCAAGCGCTCGGTGGCGTTGATCTTGTGAAAGACGATGAAATTTTATTTGACAACGACTTGACGCCGTTTGACAAGCGCATCGTGGCAGGAAAACAAGCGCTTCAGGAAGTGTACGAACAAACAGGGCATCGGACGTTATATGCGGTGAACTTAACCGGAAAAACGTTTCAGTTAAAAGAAAAAGCGAAGAAAGCAGCGGAGCTTGGCGCGGACGTATTATTGTTTAACGTGTTTACATATGGACTTGATGTGTTGCAAGCGCTTCGTGAAGATGATGACATTCGTTTGCCGATTATGGCGCATCCGTCGTTTAGCGGAGCGGTCGCCTCATCGCGCGTATATGGCGTAAGCTACGCTTTGCTTCTTGGAAAACTGTTGCGCATGGCAGGGGCGGACTTTTCACTCTTCCCATCACCGTACGGAAGCGTTGCGCTTGAAAAAGAACAAACGGTTGCGATTCGCGATGAATTAACGAAAGAAGAACCGTTTTTGCGCGCGTTTCCTGTCCCATCTGCCGGCATTCATCCGGGGCTTGTGCCGCTTCTTGTGCGCGACTTTGGCATCGACTCTGTCATTAACGCAGGCGGTGGCGTGCACGGGCATCCGAGCGGAGCGGTCGGCGGCGGGCAAGCGTTTCGCGCTGCTGTCGAAGCGGTGCTTGCTGGGCGTTCGCTTCATGAGGCAGCGAAAGAACATGAAGCATTAAAACAAGCGCTTGACTTATGGGGAAGTGCATCATGAAGCCAGTCATTTTTTGCGACTTTGACGGGACGATTACGTTAAACGATAACATTATTGCTTTAATGAAACAGTTTGCTCCGCCGGAGTGGGAAGCGATCAAAGACGATATACTCGCCCAAACATGTTCCGTACAACAAGGGGTCGGGCGCATGTTTTCGCTGTTGCCGACGACGTTGAAAGAAGACATCGTGCAATTTTTGCTTGATACCGCACGCATTCGCGACGGATTTTCCGATTTTGTCGCGTTTACGAACGAACGACAAATCCCGCTTTATATTGTGAGCGGCGGCATTGACTTTTTCGTGTATCCACTTCTTCACGGACTCGTTGAAAAAGAGCGTATTTTTTGTAACAGCGCCGATTTTAGCGGGGAAACGATTCGCATTACGTGGCCGTATGCGTGCGATGAACATTGTCAAAACGGCTGCGGCTGCTGCAAGCCGTCGCTTCTTCGCAAACTTGCACCAAAAGGGGCAAAAACGATCGTCATTGGCGACTCCATTACCGACTTGGCAGCAGCCAAACTAGCCGATCACGTCATGGCGCGCGACTTTTTGCTTGAAAAATGCCGTGAGCTCCACTTGCCGCATACGCCGTTTACGACGTTTTTTGATGTCATTGACGTGTTAAAAGAAAGCGAGGTGATCGCGTGAGACAACAAAAATGGGTAGAGCTTGCCGAGGTGAAACGAGAGCTAGCGGCGCGCGACTGGTTTATGGGGACGAGTGGCAACTTGTCGATAAAAGTGAGCGATGAGCCGCTTACGTTTCTTGTCACTGCGAGCGGAAAAGATAAGCGAAAAGAGACGGCGGAAGATTTTTTACTTGTCGGTGCCGACGGACAGCCAGCGGAGGCGACGCACTTGAAACCGTCAGCCGAGACGCTTCTTCACGTTAAAATTTACAATAAAACGAACGCCGGTTGTGTGCTTCATGTCCACACCGTCGACAATAACATTATTTCCGAATGGTACGGCGAAGAAGGGGAGGTCATTTTTACAAATCAAGAAATGATTAAAGCGTTCGGCTTATGGGAAGAAGATGCGGCGTTTCGCATTCCGATTATTCCGAATTTCGCTCATATTCCGACGTTAGCAAAAGCGTTTGCCGACCATGTTCATGAAGATCGAGGAGCAGTGCTTATTCGCAACCACGGCGTGACCGTATGGGGAAAAGATGCGTTTGAAGCGAAAAAGTTTTTAGAAGCTTGCGAGTTTTTATGTCAGTACTATGTAAAATTACTACTTTTAAAACGATAAGGGGGAGTATGGTATGGCAGTTATTAAAGTGCGCAACACAGGTGAAGTGATTGAAGGAAAGGAAAACGTTGCAGCGTTTTTAAATAAGCAAGGAGTGTTATATGAACATTGGGATGCAAAGAAACTTCCCGCTCATCTACAAAACAAATTTGTATTAACAGACGAAGAAAAAGCGCACATTTTAGCAGCGTTTCAAACAGAAATTGAAGATTTAGCAAAACGAAGAGGCTATCAAGCGTGGGATGTTGTTGCCCTCTGCGAACAAACGCCAAATTTAGAAGAGCTATTGAAAAAATTTGAACAAGTGCATACGCATACAGAAGACGAAGTGCGGGCGATTGTTGCTGGTCATGGCATTTTCGTTATTAAAGGAGATGAACAAACAGGCTACTTTGACGTTGAGCTTGAAGCGGGCGATGTCATTTCTGTTCCAGAAGGAAACCCACATTTCTTTACATTAATGGACGACCGCCAAGTTGTTGCCGTTCGGTTGTTTATTGATCCATCTGGTTGGGTAGCACATCCATACGAGGAAAAAGAAGGGGTGTAACGCCCCTTCTATTTTTTTGTGAACAAAATGACGCCTGCAATCGTAATGAATGAACCGATCCATTGCGGTGCGGTGAACATTTCGCCAAGTAATATGTACGCAAACAGCGCAGTAAAAAGCGGATTGAAATTTAAAAACATCCCCGCGGTTGTGGCACCGACTTGTTTCACGCCGACGTTCCAAAGAAACATCGCAAGCACCGTCGCCCCGACGCTCGTATATAAAAGCGCCAATACAAACGAGAAGTTGACATCATGGATTGAAAAAGAAGAAAGAAACGGCAACAATCCGATGACGCCAAAGACGCCGGACCAAAACGTTGCCGCAAGCGGGGAATACGACTTCATAACCGCTTTTGCACAGGCGGAATAGACGCCCCAAATGATGACTGCGGCAACCATCCATATATCCCCGACGTTGATGTCCGATAGGCGATGAAGTTGTCCATGCGTCATCACGATCAGCACGCCGATCAGGGAGAGAACCATGGCCAGCCATTGTCGAATCGTAAGTTTATCGCGGTAAACGGCGTATGCCACAAGCGCAATCGCGATCGGATTTAATGTCGAAATTAACCCGACATGATCAGCAGATGTATAGCGCAACGCTTGAAACATAAAAACGTTAAATAAGACGACGCCTGAAAGCCCCATCGCAATAAGTGGTACGATACTTTGTTTTTGTAAACGAACGGATCGTTCTTTTTTCAACACGATTGGAAATAAAAAAAGGACGGCGATCGTCCAACGAATAAACGTTAACGAAAGCGGAGAGGCGTGTGCAACAAGCAGTTTGCTTGCGACAAAGTTGCCTCCCCATAAGGCGCTTGTCAATAAAAGAAGCATATAATATTTCGACATGTTCATCATCCTTTAAAACGTTTCAATTAAAAACACCATGACTAACAGCCCGATAATGAAGGCATACGTTGACGATTTTTCATTTCCATCCCCATGGCTTTCAGGGATTAACTCTTTATAAATAATAAATAGCATCGCCCCAGCAGCAAACGCTAATCCGTACGGAACGAGCGACTGAACGACCGCCGTTAAATAAAAGCCGATGACAGAGGCGACAAGTTCAATGAGCCCCGTCCCTGTTGCCATGAAAAACGCTTTTCCTTTTGATATATGTTGATTAAACAAAAAAAGCGCAACGAGCAACCCTTCAGGTGCGTTTTGAAAGCCGATCGCTAGCGCAATTAAATCACCGATATGACTTTGTTCACCGGAGGCATAGCTGACGCCGACAGATAACCCTTCTGGAATGTTATGAAGCGTGATTGCCGCAAGCACAAGCAACGATTTTTGATCCATCTTCATGCCGCTTTTTGTATGGGTTAAATCGATATGCGGTACGATGTTTTCAAGAAACGTTAACGTAAATACCCCAATGCATAATCCGATCGCAAGGGAAAAAAATGTGCCAGAAGAAAGAGCCTCTGGAATTAATCCGAGCATCGATGCGGCCATCATAATGCCAGCTGTAAAAGCAAGCAATATATCGCGCCATTTGTGCGTTAATGAGCGCGACAAAAATAAAATCGGAACAGCGCCAGCCCCTGTCGCTAGCGCGGATAACGTACTGCCAACAAGCATGTCAAACATGTTTCCACCTCCTACTGTAAAGGAAGGCGAACGGTAATCGTCGTTCCTTTCTCTTCTATACTATGAATGTCGATTGTCCCTTTGTGCATATCGATGATACGTTTACATATGACGAGCCCAAGCCCTGTTCCCGTTTGTTTCGATGTGACAAACGGTTGAAACAGTTTGTCTTTCACATGCTTTGGCATGCCGCAACCTGTATCAGCGACGTGCAACACCGCCCAATCGTTTTGTTTCGTAAGAGAAATGGTCAGTTGTCCGCCACGTGACATCGCTTCGATTGCGTTTTTTGCTAAATTGAGTATGACTTGTTTTAAATGGTCTTTTGAACAGCGAATCGGCAGCGGCACATCGGCACGATGAAACGTATAGACGACGTTATGTAAATGTGCTTGCGACTCGATCATCGGATGAATGCTTTGAACAATGGAGTTGAGATCGCACGTTTCAAGTTTTTGCGCTGTTGGTTTGCCGAGAATTAAAAATTCATTCACGATGTCATTAATGCGTGTAATTTCGTTTTGAATAACGGAAAAATAAAGCTGTGATTCGTTATCTTTATGTTTTTCACTTAATAGTTGAATAAACCCTTTGATGCCAGCGAGCGGATTGCGAATTTCGTGTGCCGTACTCGCAGCGAGCGTGCCGACTAACTCAAGCTTTTGTGCTTCTGTTTCCATGCGCTCGATCATCGTTTGTCGCTTAAGCAGCCAATATTGAATGAATAACCAAATGATATGAATGAAAACGATGAGCGACAAAATATATGGAAGAGCCGTTTTCATTTTTTGCTTTATACTGACGCTTGGCACGTTCGCCTCAATCATCCACGGTGCGTTATTTAAATGGACGGTCACCGTTTGTTTCGACGGACGAAGTGGATTTGTTGACATCAGGATAGCACCGTTCTCATCGTATAAGCGAAACGAAGCATCTGGGTGAATAATTTTCATACGATTTTGTATATAATTTGTCCGTAACTTGGCTACTAAAAAGCCAGCTGTTTCATTTGTTTTTTCATATATAATGGGTGTGACGATCGTCGTCGTATGATGGCTGTCGATGACCGTCCGTTTTGTTGTTTTTGCTAACTGCATTGCCGCAGTTGTACTTTCCGAAAAAAAGGAGATGCGTTCAAAACGAACGTCTTGTTTTTGCATGTCATGCAAGATGTCATGAATTTCTTCTTCTTTTAACATGGCCATATGTTTGCTTATGATGAGCGCTAACGTTTCCAGTCGAGCTGTCGTTTCCGAAAGAAAGCGATCTAAATCGTTTTTATGTATATTCGCAAACAGACGCGTTTCTTCGACGAGTTGCTGCTGTTGTTGTTCATCTTGCCAAAGCACAATCCATGCGCTCCCTACAAGGCACGGCACAATGACAAGCAAGATGTACAGCCATCGTCTCATTTTCTCTCTCCCCATATATGCTCCCTCAACAAAACAAAATTCAAAGAATATTATAACATAAACATGCGAAAATAGGGTCTTGTTATGCTGAAAAAGATGGAAATATGTTCTGATCGAAAAGCGGTTTACAAAAAAAAAAAAAATGGTATGATCATTTAAAAGTTAAAACAACGACAAATTGTCAGGGGGAGCGGATTTGAGACGATTTATTTTTTCATGTATTATCGTGATATACTTCATTCTTAGCAGCAATACGTATGCTTATGAGCTATTTGGCGGAAAATATAGGAACCCAAACTCGCTAAAATATTGGATCGATTCGTCGGTTATTAATGCTGGTTATGAAGCGAGGGTAGTGTATGGTTCGGAAGCGTTCGATAGCTCCCCACTTATTGGTACGACCAGAACGTACGATGCCTCCCAAGCTAACTATAAATGGTGGGCTAGTACGAAGGATATGGGTTCCGTTGTCGCTGATTGTATCAACTATAATGTGAACTGGCTAGGGCAAGTGACTGCTTGTTGGGATTGCACATACGATAAGTCGCAGTTGAGGATCTATTTACCAGGTTTTCAAAAGTTGTCTTGGGTTCAGACGAGGGAAACAACAGCACACGAGGTCGGTCATGCTCTCGGATTGGATCATGAAGACGATGTTCGTGCTATTATGCTTTCAAAGGGTTTCCTAAATGACGAGTATCCGCAAAGTGATGATTGGAATGGAATAAATGCTATCTATTAGTGGAAAGGAAGTAGCCTGATGAAAAAGATTATTTTTCTTTTTTTTACCATTTTATTTTTGTCTGCCTGTAACAATACACAATCTGAACTAAGCAATGTGAATACAAAATATGTTCATAGTGAGTCGAAAATTATAGACGAATACAATTATTTAGAAGAAATGGAGAATGATAGTGAAGTTATTTTGATAGGTACGAAAAAAAATGGAGAGAGTTATTTCGATAAAGATGGCGATATGGTGACGGGTTTTTACACGATAAGTGATGTTGAGATCAAAAAAGTGTTTAAAAATGAAAAGGGATACGCGTTAAATAAGGGTAATATCATAAAAGTTATGGAGAACGGAGCGTTTGATAAAAAGGCTAATACAATGTACGGTTCGGCAGGGTACCAGTTGATGAAAGATAATAAAAGCTATCTTTTATTTTTAAGAAAAAGTACGACACATGATGAGTATACGATTAAAGGTGTTTATTATGGAAAAGTGCCATTAGAGAGTAATGAAATCGAATACGACGGTCATTTGAACGATAGTAAGCAAGCAAGTAATAAACAAATTGAAAAACTAAATCGAATATTTGAAGAGGCAAGAAAAAAATATAAAGAATAAAGATGGTGAGACCATGAACCCCCGCCAAATGGACGGGGGTTTTGTTATGCCGATTGTTTTTGTTTGTTCGGTTGTTCGTTATGTTGCTTCATAACCATTGGATAGAAAAGCAAGCTGCTGGCAAGCAAGGCGATGCCGAGCAAAAATGTTTTCATATCAGCCGTTCCTGCTTTCACAAGCCAAATGGAATAAACGGTCGCAAGAAGGGCGATGATGCCGTCTGTCATTCGTTGTTTCGTCGTTTTATACGTTTCACCCGTCCAAACGAGCTTCAATTGGAAGACGGAGGCGATGAAATACGGAACGAGATAAGATAATGTCGCAATATAAATGACGAAATCAAATGCCGCTGCCATCGAGTTTGAAATCGTTGAAAAAATAAATAGCTGGGCAATTAGATTGGAGACAATTAAAGAAAAGCGCGGCATCCCTTTATTGTTTTCTCGTAAAAAGGCGCGAATAAACAACCCTTGCTTAGCCGCTTGGTACGGCACTTCAGCACTTAAAAAAATCCAGCCAAGCGTTGAGCCGATTAAACTAATTAAACCGAGTCCGGCAAGCAGTTGTGATCCGATAGGACCTAATACAGTACCGATTGCATCGACGAGCGGTTTTTCAGATTGAATAAGCGCTTCTTGTTTTAACAGTCCCATGACGAGGATGCTAATGCCAATATAAATGGCTAAGGCAATGAATAGTCCGACAATCGTTGCGCGTTTCACATCGCTTTGTTTTCGGGCACGCGAAGCAAAAACGATCGCCGATTCAATGCCGATAAATGCCCAAAGTGTGCTTAATGCCACATTATTGATTTGCGAAAGAAGTCCGAGCGTATGACCTGCTTCATCGTAACGCGGAGCAACAAACGGTTGGATATAGCTTTTTTCAAAGGCGAACAGCCCGATAACAATGAATAAGAAAAAGCCGAGCACTTTCGTTGCGGTGGCAACAAAATTTAATTTTCCAGCGCTTTCTGCTCCTTGTAAAATAATTGTATGCATCATCCATAAAAGCGCCGTACAAACGAGAAACGTCAGCAAATTGCCGAGCTTTAACGTAAATGAACCGGCGGAAAAGACGACATGCCCGCTCGTTAAAATAGGGAAAAACGTTGATAAATAACTAGCAAACGTCGTAATAATCGCGACGTTTCCAGCGACGTTGCCGATCCAATATCCCCAAGATGACATAAAACCGGATAAGATCGACGCATTTGAACCTTTCGGAAACAGTTCTTTTGCATAAATTTGCGGTCCGCCGTTTAATTCTGGTTTGCGAATGGCTAAGTTGCCAAAAATAATGGCAATCATGAGCACACCAGCCCCCGTCAACAGCCAGCCAAGCAACACGCCAGCAGGGCTTGCCGCCTCCGCAAGCGAGCGCGGAAGCATAAAAATGCCCGATCCGACCATATTGCCGACAACGAGCGCTGTCAATACCCAAAAGCCGAGTGTTTGTTGTTTCATGTTATTCATCCTTTCATGTATATAGTGATCGAAGCGGTAGAGCGCTGTTGTCGTTGGAAGCGGGCGTGATAAATAAAAAAGTGCACCCTAAGTTTTCAACGGGTGCACAATATATGACACATCCGCATCAAACTTAAGATCGATAGCTCTCCACCGCATGCGCGATGACAGTCCTGCACCTATTCGGCCACAGGCCCAGCTTATAGCGCCAGAGCACGCTACAAACTTCGGCGACAAATCCTTTCATCTCACTTCATCGACGTCTCTGCGTCTCCATGAAACTACTATTATTTGCCGCGACCTCTATCTCATCTTAGTTGACGAGAAAGATTTCGTATGCAATTGACGTTACTATCGTACAAAAATCTTTTCCTTTCGTCAATGAAAAAATTTTTAGCACATATTTACAAAGTACGCGACAAACATATATAATTAAAGTGAGTAATCACTCACTTTGACGAAGGCGGGGAAAAAATGATGGTCATTCAATTACAGCACGTGTATAAACAGTTTCATCAAAAAGAAGTGATTCATGATGTATCGCTTACTGTAAACGAAGGAGAAATTTTCGGCATGCTCGGCCCATCAGGCGCCGGGAAAACGACGATTGTCAAAATGATCGCCGGCATTGATATGGCGACAACAGGGGAGATTTACGTACTCGGCGAACGCATGCCGAACTTGCAAACGATGGCGCGCATCGGCTTTATGGCGCAATCGGATGCGTTATACGGGGAACTTACCGCACATGAAAATTTAGATTTTTTCGCATCAATTTACGGGCTAAAAGGAAAAAAGAAAAAACAGCGCATCGAAGACGTGTTGCAGCTCGTCCATTTGACAAACGATAGGAACAAAGCGGTGCATCAATATTCAGGCGGGATGAAGCGGCGGTTATCGCTAGCAGCGGCGCTTTTACATGAACCTGAAGTGCTCATTTTAGATGAGCCGACCGTCGGCATCGATCCGCTTCTTCGCCAAGCGATTTGGGAAGAGCTTGAGCGCATTCGTCAACAAGGCACGACGATCGTTGTGACGACGCACGTGATGGATGAAGCGGAAAAATGTATGCGGCTTGCGATGATTCGTAACGGGCGACTCATTGCGGTCGGCAGCCCAGATGAACTAAAAAAACAAACGAACGCGTTGACGCTTGAACAAGCATTTTTACAATTTGGAGGGATGCAGGCATGAGAATACAAGCGATTGTCGTCCGTATTATTCGGCAGTTTTTTCGCGACAAACGAACGCTTGCGTTAATGATTGTCGCACCGATGTTTGTGTTGTTTTTAATGGATTTCGTGTTTAACGGCGAGTCATATGAACCGCACATTGCGCTCGATTCAAACGTGCCACAACAGTTTGCCGATGCATTAAAACAAGCGGATGCACACGTGACGACAATGACAAAAGCGAAGGCGATGACAGAGCTTGACGAGCAACAAATCGATGCGTTTATTGAAATGGACAAAACGAGTTTGCGCATGACGCTTGAAGGAAGCGACCCGTCTATCAGCAAAACGGTGCTTGTTACCGTGCAAAAAGCGGCGCAAACGCTTATGCCCAAAGCGAACCAAACGTTAGCGATTGATACCGTATATATGTACGGTTCCGAACATATGTCGTTATTTGACAATTTCGGTCCGGTATTAATCGGCTTTTTCATTTTCTTTTTCGTCTTTTTAATTGCTGGGGTATCATTTTTACGTGAACGGACGAGCGGCACGCTTGAGCGATTGCTAGCAACGCCATTAAAACGATGGGAAATCGTCATCGGCTACGTCATCGGTTTTGGCATCTTTACAACGATTCAAGCGAGTTTAATTTCTTGGTTTGCCATCCACGTGTTAAATCTGATGATGGAAGGTTCGTTCGGCTACGTGCTACTCATCACGTTTTTATTAGCGATGACGGCGCTCACATTAGGGACGTTATTGTCCGCATTTGCGAACAATGAACTGCAAATGATTCAATTTATTCCGCTTGTCGTCGTTCCGCAAGTGTTTTTCTCCGGATTGTTTCATTTAGATACGATGGAACCGTGGCTTCGTTCGATGAGTACTGTCATGCCGTTATATTATGGGGCGGATGCGTTAAGAGAAATTATGATTCGCGGCAAAGGTTGGGAAGCGATTTCGTTTGATGTGTACGTTTTGGTTGGCTTTTCACTTTTATTTATGATATTAAATGTATTAGCATTAAAGAAATATCGGAAGTTGTGAGGATATATGATGGACGAACGAAAATGGTTATTTGATTTATTAAATGTTGATGAGCAACAGTTAAGTGAAAAACAATTGAACATTTTACAAGCGGCGATTGAGATGTTTGCGGAAAAAGGATATGCGGCTACATCGACAAGCGAAATTGCCAAGCGGGCAGGTGTCGCTGAAGGGACGATTTTTCGCCACTATAAAACGAAAAAAGATTTGTTGCTCGCCATTGTAAAACCGACGTTATTTCAATCGGTTGCGCCGTTTTTAGCCAAAAAGTTTGTAAAAGATGTATTTGAAAACGAATATGAGCATTACGAGCAGTTTGTGCGCGCCGTTTTTAAAAATCGGTATGAGTTTGTAAAAACATATTTGCCTGCGATTCGTGTATTGTGGCAAGAGATGGCGTTTCACAGCGATATTAAAGTGCAGTTTCAAACGATTTTTATCAATCACGTGTACGATAAGTTTAAAGAAATTGTTGAGCATTTCCAACAAAAAGGGGAACTGGCGCTGCTCCCTCCGGAGACGATTATTCGCTTGACAATTACAACAATTGCTGGATTTTTAGCGACACGTTTTTTAATCATGCCCGATTATCCGTGGGATGATGAACAAGAAATGGAACGGACGATTCAGTTTTTGATGAATGGACTTAAAGCCTAATCCATGTGCGGATTAGGCTTTTTCAGCATGAACGACGATGCGATCGTCTTTTACATCGATGTGGATCGTGCGCACATCTTGTTCATCAAGCAACACGTCGGCAATTTCGTCTTCGACATGTTCTTGAATGACGCGGCGGAGTGGACGAGCGCCGAACGTTGGATGATAGCCGAGCTCAGCTAATTTTTCTTTCGCTTTGTCGCTAATGGTCATCGTCACATGTTGTTCCGCAAGCGTACGTTGCAACTCCGCAAGCATGAGGTCAACAATTTGTAACATATGCGCTTTTTCAAGCGGTTTAAATTCGATAATCGCATCGAGACGGTTTAAAAATTCTGGTTTAAAGTATAGACCGAGACGTTGGAGCAAGTCGCCTTCGATGTTTGTGCCCGCATTCGATGTCATAATGATGACTGTATCTTTGAAGCTGACGGTACGACCTTGGCTATCCGTTAAACGACCGTCTTCTAAAATTTGCAAGAACATATGTTGCACATCTGGATGCGCTTTTTCCATTTCATCAAGCAAAATGATGCTGTAAGGGTTGCGGCGCACTTTTTCCGTTAATTGACCAGCTTCTTCATGGCCGACATAGCCAGGAGGTGCACCGATGAGTTTGGCGACCGCATGTTTTTCCATATATTCGCTCATATCTAAGCGAATCATCGCGTCTTTTGAGCCGAATAATTGTTCCGCAAGCGTCTTTGACAATTCTGTTTTACCGACACCCGTTGGACCAACGAACAAGAACGAACCGATCGGACGGTTTTTCGCTTTTAAGCCTGCGCGGCTTCGACGAATCGCTTTTGCGATTTTTTTCACCGCTTCTTCTTGACCGATCACTTTTTTCGCTAAGTTTTCTTCTAAATGTTTCATTTTTGCTTGTTCATCAGCTTGTAATTTGCCGACTGGAATACCTGTTTTTTCTTCAATGATTTGTTGAATGTGAATGACATCGACAACAGGTTGTTCTGCTTGTCCGTTTTGTTGTAATTGTTTTTCAAGCTGCAATTCTTCGGTGCGCAATTTCGCCGCAAGTTCGTAGTTTTCTTCTTGCGCGGCTTTTTCTTTTTCTTTTCTTATTTGTTCGAGACGTTGTTCGATGGCTTCTTTATTTGTTGGCGTTGCTTGTAAGCTCACTTTCGAACCAGCTTCGTCTAACAAGTCAATCGCTTTGTCAGGAAGGAAGCGGTCTTGAATGTAGCGATGTGACAACGTGACGCAAGCGTGAATCGCTTCGTCTGTATATTTCACTTGATGGAATTGTTCATATTTTGGCTGAATGCCTTTTAAAATGTTGATCGCTTGTTCGATTGTTGGTTCGGAAACGATGACAGGCTGGAAGCGACGTTCAAGCGCAGCGTCTTTTTCAATTTGGCGATATTCTTTTAACGTTGTTGCACCGATCATTTGTAATTCACCGCGAGCAAGCGTCGGCTTTAATATGTTGCTTGCATCCATTGAACCTTCTGCCGAACCGGCACCGACAAGCAAATGAATTTCGTCAATGAACAAAATGACGTTTTTCCGCTCTTGCAATTCGGCAATAAGTTGTTTCATTCGCTCTTCAAATTGTCCGCGAATGCCTGTGTTGGCGACTAACGAAGCGACGTCAAGCACGTACACTTCTTTGTTTAATAGTTTGGCAGGCACGGCCCCTTCGACAATTTTGAGCGCCAATCCTTCGACGATTGCCGTTTTCCCAACGCCCGGCTCACCGATTAACACCGGATTGTTTTTATTGCGCCGATTTAAAATTTCAATGACGCGTTCAATTTCTTTTTCGCGTCCGATGACAGGATCGATCAATCCTGCTTTCGCTAATTGCGTTAAGTTGCGACCGAATTGGTCAAGCAATCCGCTTCGTTTCTGTTGTTGTTCTTGATGTTGGATGTGGGAACTTTCAGCAAGCGGTGCGAAGAAGTCGGAGAACCATTGATCGAAACGGTCAAAGTGGAATCCTGCTGGAACTTTTAATTGTTGTTTTTGTTTTTCATAGCACGCATCGCAAAGGTGTAATTGTTGTTTTTCGTTATTGACTTGCACGTGTAAAAAGACGTTTGCTTGTTTTTGTTTACATACTTGGCACATCATAGGCACCAACCTCCTTTTGACTTTGACTATATTTGACCTTTCCGTCTTTATTATAATTTGACCTTTTTTGACTTTCAACACCTTTTTTAAAAATTTTTTTAGGATGTAAAAAAAACTGCCGCAAAGGGCAGTTATAAAAGTTTTGTCAACTTATCTGTAATTTTTACCATATGTTGTTGTACTTGGTGAAGTTCATCAATTGCTTCGGTGCTATTGTTTATTTTTTCAGCGACTTCTTCGAGCATATGCACCATCTCTAACACCGAGCTTGTAATGTGATTGAGCTGTTCAGAAATGTCTTCCGCGGACGTTTTGCTTTTTTCTGCCATTTTGCGCACTTCTTCTGCAACGATCGCAAAACCGCGTCCGTGTTCGCCAGCGCGGGCTGCTTCGATGGCAGCATTTAATCCGAGCAAGTTGGATTGCATCGCAATGTCTTTCACAAACGAAATGACCGATTGAATTTGTTCGGTGCTTTTGCTTACGCGCTCGGCTTTTTGGCTAAGTAGTTGAAGATGTTCATGAATGAGCTGCGACGTTTGATGAATATCGTTCGTGCTCGCATTCATTTCTTCTAGCAAACTTGCAAACTCGTCATTTAACGTGTTTTGACGGTCGGTAACGTCAGTGGCCAATTTAAATATCGCTTCTACTTCACCATTGGCGTCTAGCACAGGAGCGTATAAGGCTTCAAGCCATATATGTTTCCCATGACGAGTAACGCGTTGCACCGTTCCGTAAAACGGTTGTTTACTTTTTAGACGATTCCAAAACTCCGTATACGCGTAGCTGTTAGCGTATTCTGGAAGACAAAATTGACGGTGGGATATACCGATCACTTGTTGTTCCGTATAGCCCATCGTATGAAGAAACGCGTCGTTTGCCCATAATACGGTTGTATCCGGACGAAATAAAATCATCGCAAACGACCGTTCCATCGATTCAAACAGGCGCACGCAATCAATCGGGAGTGCATGTAATTTCATTTCTTTTCCTCCTTCAAATGTCATACGTATATTTTACTATGATTCGTCATATAGTGGAAGTTCGACGTATACGGTCGTTCCTTTTCCTTGTTCGCTTTCAAAACGGATGGAGCCGCCGTGTAGCTTGACAATTTGTTTGACGATCGCAATGCCGAGCCCTGTGCCGCCATGCTCACGCGAGCGCGATCGGTCGGCGCGGAAAAATCGCTCGCCTAATCGTTCCATATCTTCTTTTGACATCCCTTGTCCGGAATCTGTAATAACGAGTTCACACATCGGATGTTTGTTTGTCGCACGCAACGAAATCGTGCCGCCAGAAGGAGTGTAGCGCAACGCATTATCAAGTAAATTTTGCAACACTTGTTCGATGCGGTCGGGATCGCCGTCAACGATTAAGTCATGGTCGAGGTCGAACAAAAGGTGGATGTGCTTTTCTTGCATGATCGGTTCGTATTTTTCCATCGTTTCCTCGATTAATTGGGCGATCGAAAAAGGGGTGCGCACGAGCGGATACGTGCCTTCCAGTTGTGCTAAATCGAGCAAATCACGCACGAGACGTTGCATGCGGCTTGCTTCGCGGTGAATGAGTTTCATATATTTTTTTTGTTGTGCTTCTTCTTTGACGACGCCGTCTAATAGCGCTTCGCTATATCCTTTCACATAGCTTAGCGGCGTGCGCAATTCGTGGGAAACGTTCGCTAAAAATTCTTTTTTTCGTTCATCTTCTTTCGCCAGCGCATGCGCCATTTGATTGAACGCTTTTGCTAATTGACCAATTTCATCTTCTGTCTCCACTTCAATGTCGACAGAAAAGTCGCCTTGTGAAACGCGGTAAGCCGCCTGTTGCATATGTTGTAACGGTTTTGTGAAATGCATCGCAATTTTTCGACCGACAAACACGGTAATAAATAAAAAAAGCATGCCGCCAATCATGACGAACGTTTGAATACGCTCAAGCACATCTTCAATCGATGCGAGCGGAACGTACAAATATAAAATGCCCATGAGGCGATGTTCATCGAGTAGCGGAATAATAACGCCGACGATTTGGCGATCAAACGTTTGTTCATATCCTTTTTTCGTGACCGTTTTCCCTGCAAGCAGTTGCTGCCGCTCTGTTTCGCTAATAATCGAATGGTGATCGACTTCAAACGGCAAGCAGGCGCTTAATTCGCGCGGATTGTTCACAAGTACAATTTCCGTGTCAGATATGTCATTCATGAGAGAGACGATGTGACGAAACGAGTCGGTCATCGCGCCGCCTTCGTATTTGGCAGCGATATTCATTCCTTCTTGTAATAAACGTTGTTCGACGTTTGCGATATAAATGTTTTCATATATATAGATGACAACGATATATAAAAGAAACACCGCAAGCACTAAAAAAGCGCTAATCGTGAGCCATAGTTTTTGTTGGAGTGAAAGGGAATTAAATTGTTTCATCAAATTTATATCCCACTCCCCATACTGTTTGGATGAGTTGTCCTGCTTCGCCTAGTTTAATGCGCAACGTTTTAATATGTGTATCAACGGTGCGCGTGCTGCCGACGTAATGAATGCCCCAGACGCGATCGAGCAACTGTTCGCGTGTAAATACTTGCCCGCGATGTTTTAAAAACAACATAAGCAGTTCAAATTCTTTTAACGTTAACACAACCGGTTTTCCATGTACTTTTACTTTCCGAGCTTTTTCATCAACGATAATCGGACCAGCTTCATATTGTGATGTTGCATCTGTTCCTTTCGTGCGTCGAAGGACAGCATGCACACGTGCGACCACTTCATTAGGGCTAAACGGTTTGACGATGTAGTCGTCCGCACCAATTTTTAGTCCATATACGCGATCCCACTCATCGCTTCTTGCTGTTAAAAAAATGATTGGCACTTGTGACCGTTCGCGTACGTGCATGCAAAAGCGGTAGCCGTCAAGTTTTGGCATCATAATATCAAGCAAAATTAAATCGATATGTCTCCGTCCGAACTCGGCAAGTCCTGCTTCGCCGTCCTCTGCCTCAATGCACGTAAATCCTTCTGGTTCTAAATAAAGGCGGAGCAATTCCCGCATATCTTTTTCATCGTCAACAATTAAAATCGTTGCCATGCTTATTCCTCCTTCGCACCACGGAAAAAGATGTAAAACGGTCCATGTCCGACAGAAACCGTTTTTGTTTGTTTTAACGTTTTTTCGTCGACAAAAATGAGTTCATTGCCATCGTAGCTTGCGATGACGAGCTCCTTTTTTGCTTTTACTATGGCGAAAGGATTCGCACCAATATCAAGTGAGCGCATCAAATGTTTCGTTTTCGGATCAAATGCATATAGCATGTTCGAGCCGTGGCAAAGCACGTAGATCGTATCGTTCGTTTGTACAAATTGAATCGGCATCGTTTCTGCCTTCACCCGTGTGAGCAAACGGCCGTCCACCAGTGAATGAACGTACGCTTCTTGTTGAATATTCGCTCCGCTTCCATGTCCGCCAACCCATAGTTCATCCGTTTCAGGTACGACTAAGCCACTTACGGCAAAATCGAGCGTATCGACTGTTCGTTTCACTCGTTTTGTCGCTTTGTCAATGAATGAAATGGCGCCATGTTTAAAATGAATGACGATCCATTGATGATGTTTTTTATCTTCGATGATCGAAAAAGGGGAAGGGGGAGTAGCGATCGTATGTTTCACTTTCCCATCGAACGTCATGATCGACACCGTACTATCTTTTTCGTTCACAACAAGTAACTCATGCGCGGTGACAAGTATGTCCGTCACGCCTTTATGTACGTTCCATCGTTTCTTTTCTCTTCCTGTCGATAATGAATAGGCGATCATTTCGTCCATATCTTGTCCGAATAACATCACTGTATCGTTATCAGGAAGTAGGATCGCTTTTGTTACCGGTTTTTTCATCTTCCATGTTGCAATAAGTTTTTTCGTGTTATAATCAATAAATGACAAGCTCTGTTCTTTTATATTGACGACGCTAACGACCGATTTGTCCCGTGGAATCGGAGTGTACGTTTGTGGGGCGCAGCTTGCCAACAAAACGACGACCATGAGCCAAAAAAAGAAACGAATTTGCATCGCACGCATCCTCCATCAAGTATGTTTATTATGATTGTATCAAATATTTGTGATCATTTTGTGAAACTATTGTAACATGGAGGGAGATTCAAATGAAAAAATGGTTATTGTTGTTTGCATTTGCTTTACTCGTTGTCGCTGGCTGTGCGAACAAAGCGGAAGAAGAAGAGCTGGCATATTTAGACGTCAAAATGGCGATCGAAGAAAAGCTCCCAGTTAATCAAGAAGTCGAACTCGCTTGTTTTGCGACATATGGTGATGAAAAAGTGACCGATGCCTCAGAAGTGAAGTTTGAAGTATGGAAACACGGTGAAGAAGATCGGCAAATGATTGAAGGGAAACACGTCGGTGACGGAAAATATGTTGCGCGATATACGTTCCCAACGAAAGGGACGTATTCGGTTGTTGCACATGTGACAGCAAAAAATATGCACAATATGCCAAAAGTTGATGTGGTAGCTGAATAAAAAAAACGGCGGAAAATATTCGCCGTTTTTTTTCATATATATAGAAAAAATGGACGAGTGGGGGAGAGTATCGTGTGGATGCGGGCGATTCAAATTGCGTTTGTGTATGTCGGAACAGTCGTTGGTGCCGGTTTTGCGACCGGAAAAGAAATTGTGCAATTTTTTACGCAATACGGAGCGATTGGGATGGTGATGATTGCGGTCAGTGGGGGGCTATTCATTTTTTTCGGGACGCGCTTGATGCTTATGGCCAATCGGCTTCATGCGCGTTCATATGAGCAGTTGAATGCGTATTTGTTCGGAAAAGTGAGCGTTGTTGTGAATATATTTATGTTTGTTGTGTTGTTTAGTGTCACATCAGTCATGTTGTCAGGAGCGGGGGCGGTGTTTGAAGAGCAGCTTCATATGCCGGCATATGTTGGACTTTTATTCACCATGGCGGTGACGTTTGTGACGATGTTATTTGGCTTAAATGGCATATTAAGCGTCAATATGGTCGTTGTGCCGCTGATGATCGTCTTTAGTTTAGCTATTGCGATGATGAACGGAGGCGACATCGTCTGGACGAAACCGCCGTTTGCTGCGTTTTTTTCTCCGTTTGCGTATGTCGCGTTTAATTTGGCGATGGCACAAGTCGTGCTCGTTCCACTTGCGACAGAAGTGAAAGATGAACGAACGATTCGACTTGGAGGGTGGCTTGGTGGCATATTGCTTATGGGCATTTTATTCAGCAGTCATTTGGCTCTGTCTTTGCTTCCAGACTTGCAATCTTACAGCATTCCGATGGCGGAAGTGGTGAAACGTTCGCTCGCGTCATTTTATGGACTATATGTCGTCATCATTTACGGTGAAATTTTCACATCGTTTATTGCAGGCGTGTTCGGATTATATCGAAAATTAGCGCTTTTTTTTCGGACACCGATCTTTGTCCTTATTGCGCTGTTGATGGCGATGTATGCGTTTAGTTTAGTCGGATATCACTCGCTTCTTACGATGTTATATCCTTTATTTGGATATATGAGCATCATATTTATTTTCTTACTTTTCTATCGAAAAATGCCTAGCTAGAAAAAAAGAAGTATAGTACATTGAATGTAAGGGGGTGAAATGATGCGTCAAACGGTCATCGCTATTATAGCTTTACTGATTGTATTTACGCTTGAAACGTTTCACATCATTCAATGGTACGATACAAGTGTATGGCCTCTCATCGTTTTTTCTTTTGGACTTATTGTTCATATATATGTGTTCAAGCGCGGTGTACGTGAGCATGAAGTGTTTCTTTTATTGCCAGCAGCCATCGCATTATGGATGGGAGCTCTTGCCTTTGGCCATTATTTTTCGCTGAATGACGGAACGATGTACGTATTGGCGTTTACGATCGGTTTATTCGAATGGTGGTTGTTCAGCGGTGAAGAGTGGCTGAAAACGCCGCTTCTTTTTTGTTTCGGATGTAGCGTAGCGGCTAGTTTAGAAACAGGGGACATATTTTTACTGCTTGTTGTTTTAACGATCGGCATCGGAGCATATATGTATAACATAAAAAACGAGCGAGCCAATGCACATTAGGCTCGCTTTTCTTTCTTATTTCATACGAAAACGATGCAACATTTGTTTCAGTTGCTGTACTTCCTCTGCTAATATCGCTGCTTCTTTTGCGAGTTGATGAACGCTCGTTGCTTGTTGTTCAAGACCGCTTGCCGTTTCGTACACCACTTTTGTAAAGTCGTTTGCGATCGTGTAAATGTCTGTAATGGCTTCATGTAGTTCATTGCCTTCTTTTGTCGTTTGTTGCATAAGCGTTCGATTGCGCTGAATTAAAGCGTTTAATTCGTGAGACATCGTTTGAAAATGGGCAATACTTTCGGTCATTTTTGTTAAGGAAACGGTCGTTTCGTCGATCGTATTCGCTTGTTTTGTGACCGCATGTGCGACGGTTGATAGTTGGCGATGGGTATTCGCAAGCGATGATAAAATTTCATGCGCAAATGCATTCGTATGTTCAGCAAGTTTGCGCACTTCGCTTGCGACGACCGCAAATCCTTTTCCAGCTTCTCCTGCTCTGGCGGCTTCGATGGACGCGTTTAACGCTAACATGTTCGTTTGTTCCGCAATGGCGGTAATAGCGGATACTTTTTGCATTAACGTATCTGCTTCTTTCGCCACCGTTTGAATGCCATGTGCGGTGTCATTCATTTGTTGTTTCGTTTCTTTCATTTGTTGTTCGATCATTTGCATATCGTCATATCCTGTTTTGGCAGATTCAAACGTTGTTTGTGCCCGTTCGACGACTTGTTCGATGTCTGTTTGGACGTTGTGCATATATTGTAACATCGTTTGAATGCGCTCTTTCGCCTCATTTACAAATGCAGTTTGTTTTTGCGCCCCTTCGCGAAATGTTTCCATCGTCGCGGATACTTCATCGAACGCTTCTGCAATGCGTTTCGCTTCTTCTTTTTGTTCATGGCTCACGTGTTCAACGGAGTGGGTAGCTTTAGCAATTTGTTGTAAAATCATGCGCAAACCGAGAATGACTTTGTTTATTTCGTAGCCAATTTGATGAAACTCGTTGCGCTTTCCGACCGTTTTCACTTCTGTATGAAGCTGTCCAGATGAAACGGCACGAGTGACATGATACCATGCGCGGAGACGATTCATCATGATGCGATAAAATGAAAAAGAAACGAGAAAGCCGACTACACATGTGCTGACAACAAGGACGATCGTTTGTTTTAGCGACAAATGTATGAGAAAAGCAAGAATGAAAAGAGCGATAGCCGGCAATAAGACGATCGAGCCGAACCACATTTCCATATACGGTTGATGAATCAACCGACCCATGCGTAAATTAAAGCGCTTTCCATTTTGTTCGACAAGCGGACAAGAAGCGTCAATAAGCACTTCGCCTGTGTTTCGCTTATACAGTTGTAATAGAGGAGTAGTCGTTTTAGCTGATTTTTTCCCTACTTCATCATCAAACATCATCCCTTCGCGCAACCGATTTGTATGCACAAGACTGCGCCCGTCTTCATCGACGATGACGAAATATTCATCGCGATCGAGATGACGGTCTAATATGTCGCGCAACGAATCAAGTTGTTGAGCGAGCGGTTGGTCAGAACGGATGGCTTGTTTTACTTCTTGAGCTACCCGTTGTACTTTTTGTAACGCTTTTTTTGCTTGTTTCGATTGTAGCAATATCCTTACCCCCTTTTCCCCTTATTTTAAATATACACAATTTTCAAACAATAAAAAAGTCATAAAAAAGGAAAAGGAACAAATGATAAAAAGGGAGGTGAGACGAATGACCCAATCAAAAAGACAAAAAGAGCGACAATGGACGGTTCGTAAGCAAGCGCAAAACGAACCACATGGGAAAGTGAAGTCGTTTGAACAACTATGGAAAGAAGAAAAATAAATGGAGAAGGCTGTCCCAAAGAAGTTTGTGACAGCCTTTTCATCGTTACCTTGCTTTTAACGCGCGAATTTCGTTTTCATGTACAAGTGACCGAACAGCAAGTGATTGAATGGCAAGTTCTTGTTGCGCTTGTTTACGGATGACATCATCTAGTTTTTGGGACATTTCAGCGAGGTTTTGCTTGATCGTTGGAATTTCATTGACTGCTTCTAGTATTTCGAACACCGCTTGCTTAATGAGAGGAATATCAGCGATGTCATCTTTTGTGGCCATACGTTGTTCGATACTTGCGATATCGTCTTTTGTAGCCATACGTTGCTCGATACTTGCGATATCATCTTTTGTAGCCATACGTTG
>NZ_LIOK01000002.1:0-119601 GCF_001418025.1 Anoxybacillus suryakundensis | reverse complement strand
GCCATCGTTTGTTCAATGTGCCCGATACGCTTGTCCATGGCAGCAATATCGTCTTTTGTAGCCATACGTTGTTCGATGCTCGCGATATCATCTTTTGTGGCCATCGTTTGTTCAATGTGCTCGATACGCTTGTCCATAGCAGCGATATCGTCTTTTGTGGCCATACGTTGTTCGATACTTGCGATATCGTCTTTTGTCGCCATCGTTTGTTCAATGTGCCCGATACGCTTGTTCATGGCAGCAATATCATCTTTTGTCGCCATGCGTTCACGCATCAATGCGAGTTCATCGAAAATACGTTTTAGCATTTCATCCACTTTCATTCACCTCCCCCGACGCAATTATATCACCAGATCATCGAAAAATCGACAAATAAAAAAGATGCCTCAAATGACATGAGGCACCGAAACGGTTAATAATTTAAATCAATGCGAATACCTTTGACGCTATATAAAATATTTTCAGCGATGTTTGTCACATGGTCGCCAGCGCGCTCTAAATTGCGTGTGATGAACGACAATTGCGTAATTTGGTTCGTGAATTCTGGCTTTTCGCTCATTAAATCAATTAATTCTTGAATAATTTTTCCTTGTAATTCGTCAACACGGTCATCTTCGAGCGCAATTCGTTTTGCTTCTTCAATATCATCGTTATGGAACGCGTGAAGCGCATGTTCTAACATTTCATTGACGATCGCTGCCATTTCAGGAATGTGAACGATCGGTTTTACGTGTGGCTCTGTGCCAATAAATTTAACCGATTTTGCGATATTGACCGCAATGTCGCCAATACGCTCGACATCTGATGAAATTTTAAGGGCGACAATTAATCGCCGTAAGTCAGATGCGACTGGTTGTTGTTTTAAAATCGTCATAATCGCAAGTTCGTTAATTTCTCGTTCAAGCTCGTTAATTTTTTTATCGTTTTCAATAATTTCCTCAGCTTTCGTGACATCTTGCGTTTTTAACGCTTCAATTGATTCATGAAGCGCTTGTTGAGATGCAGATACCATCGTCATTAATTTTTCGCGTAGCTGTTGAAGTGCCGCGTCAAAAGTAGAACGTTTTGTCATATTGAATCACCTAACTTTTTTGTTGTTATTATATCCTGAAAACAGTTCACAAATAAAGCATAAATTTTTATAGAATGAATATATGTTTTATGGTATATTGTTAGGCGTACAATTGAAGAAGAATTCTACGCTGCTTGCGTAGGAGAGGTTCTAGAACACCCTCTATAAAAAAACTAGGGATCGCTATGTCCTTAGGGGGTATAGCGTTTTTGTTTTAGAACGCTCTTTCTTCTCACCATGTAAGAAAGGGGAGCGAAAGATGAAAAAAGCAGTCGTTGTTTTTAGCGGCGGGCAAGATAGTACAACGTGTTTATTTTGGGCAAAAAAACATTTTGATGAAGTCGAAGCAGTGACGTTCGATTACAATCAACGCCATCGGCTTGAAATTGATGTCGCTGCATCGATCGCTAAAGAGCTTGACGTACCACATACGGTGCTTGATATGTCGCTACTAAACCAGCTCGCGCCAAATGCGCTCACAAGAAGCGACATCGCCATTGAACAAAAAGAAGGACAATTGCCATCCACGTTTGTCGATGGACGCAATTTATTGTTTTTATCGTTTGCGGCGGTGTTGGCGAAACAAAAAGGGGCGCGCCATCTTGTAACAGGGGTGTGCGAAACGGACTTTAGCGGTTATCCAGATTGTCGCGACGTATTTATAAAATCGTTAAACGTGACGCTGAACTTAGCAATGGATTACGAATTCATCATTCATACGCCGCTTATGTGGTTAAATAAAGCAGAAACGTGGAAGCTTGCGGATGAGTTGGGTGCGCTTGAATTCGTGCGCCACAAGACGCTCACGTGCTACAACGGTATTATCGCAGACGGTTGCGGTGAATGCCCAGCATGTGTGTTACGTAAGCGTGGTCTCGACCAATATATGAGTGAAAAGAAAGGAGCAGATGTGCAATGATCCAACAAATTTATCCGCAAGTCATTCATCCGTTTCGCTATGAGTTAAATAAAGATATGCAAATTGCGGCTGCGCACTTTATTCCGCATGAAGCGGCGGGGCAATGTGCGAACATGCACGGACATACGTATTTTATAAACATTACGGTTGCGGGTGATGAACTCGATGATTCCGGTTTTTTAATTAACTTTCAACAGTTGAAAAAACTTATACACAACCGCTTTGATCATACGGTCATGAACGACCATAAAGACGTATTTAGCGATACAGCTGCTGAGCATTTTCCGACGACAGAAGTGGTAGCGCGAAAAATTGCGGAAATTGTTCAAGAACATTTAGACACGTTGCCAAACAAACCAACGTGCGTCCAAGTGTTTGTACGAGAGTCCCCAACGAGTTATGTCGTATATCGTCCGAAAGCAGGGAAACAATAATGGAGCGCATACCGGTTATTGAAATTTTTGGCCCGACGATTCAAGGAGAAGGGATGGTCATCGGGCAAAAAACGATGTTTGTCCGCACAGCAGGATGCGACTATCGTTGTCGTTGGTGCGACTCATCGTTTACGTGGGACGGTTCAGCGAAACATGAAATAAAACAAATGACCGCTGAAGCCATTTGGCAACAGATGAAACAGCTTGGTGGCGACCGTTTCAATCATGTGACTATTTCTGGGGGCAACCCTGCGTTACTCAAGGGACTTCGTGCACTTATTTCATTATTAAAAGAACATAACATGCGCATCGGTTTAGAGACGCAAGGGAGCGTATGGCAAGATTGGTTTTATGACATCGACGATTTAACGATTTCACCAAAGCCACCAAGCTCAAACATGGAAACTAACTTTGCGACGCTTGATACGATGATGGAACGACTAACAGCGCATCGTGGACATGTGAGCTTAAAAGTCGTCGTGTTTGACGATGAAGATTTTGTATATGCCCAACATGTGCATGAACGCTATCCAACCGTCCCATTTTACGTGCAAGTCGGTAACGACGACATACATGAGGCAGATGACGTTGCGCTTCGCCTCAAACTATTGCAAAAGCTTGAATGGCTTGTTGACAAAGTAGTACAGTCTAAAGAAATGAACAACGTCCGCGTATTGCCACAACTGCACACATTATTATGGGGCAATCGCCGCGGCGTATAAGTATAAAGGAGGGAAACACCATCATGAGAAAAGATGAAGAACTACAAGGAGTGACGCTCCTTGGCAACCAAGGAACAAAATATGTATTCGAATACAGCCCAGACATTCTTGAAGTGTTTGACAACAAACATCCAGATCGCGACTATTTCGTCAAATTTAACTGTCCGGAGTTTACGAGCTTGTGTCAATGAGGGCACACTTCAGTGGTGACACTGTCGGCTAAACCTTGTGAATTCAGGGAAAGAGAAAAAGGGTGGGAATTATCTGAATTTTTATGTACAATACAAACAAAGGAACGTATGTTTGTGGAGGTGTTTGTATTGTACAACACGCCATGGAGAGATAAGGAATGGTTTACTAAGCAGTTTATTTACATTGGGAAGATTATTCATGAGTTGTCCATTGAATTAGGTATGGATTGGTCTAGTCTTGAAAGATGGAGACAAATTTATGGACTACCTAAGCACTCGGAGAAAGAAAAGATTATTGAAGAGTATGGATTAGATGTTTTTGAAAACATAGTGAGGAGAAAGAAGAAAAGGTATTCACTTTCTAATAGAATGAAATCCGAGAATTGGAAAGGCGGGTTTTATAGTCCTCATGTCTACGAACACATTGATCGTCTTAGTGTGAAAGAGTACGTTCTCGACACTTGGAATAGATATATAGTTATTGAAAAAGACTATACTTGTGAGTGCTGTGGAGTCAGATCGATCACTTGTAATGGACATCATCTATTATCTTTTACAAAAATTTTTCACGCGATTTGCTTTTATTTGGATCAAAGGAATTGTTTAGACACAATGTCTGTCATTTCTGAAATGCATAAGTTTCACAAAGAAAACTTTCGTGAAATTTATCAATGCCTATGTTCCCCGTGTCATCGTAATATCCATCGGCAAGACAATTACTATGCGAGGATGGAACAAGAAAATCGCCTTATCTATTTATTAGAACCCTATTTCTCCAACCCTGAGCCAAGCCTTAAAGAAGAAAGGGCGATGTATGCAGCCATGTTCTTTAAGGAAGGTGCAGAGACTATCGAAATCACTTTATCATGAAGCGAGTAAAGGTAGTGATAGAGGAAGAGAGTAGAGTACACCACGAAGTATCGTGGTGGAAGCGCAAGGGTTCTTATTCGATATCGCAGTCGAATAAGAATAAGATATAGTCCACCTGCTTTATAAAAAGCAGTTGCCTAAAACCGGACAACCAGATTTTGCTACAATTTACATTAGTTACATTCCTGATAAAAAATGTGTTGAAAGCAAGTCGTTGAAATTATATTTATTTAGCTTCCGCAATCATGGTGATTTTCATGAAGATTGCGTGAATATTATTATGAACGATTTAATTCGCGTGATGGAACCACGTTACATTGAAGTATGGGGCAAATTTACACCGCGCGGGGGCATTTCGATCGACCCATATTGTAACTGGGGACGACCAGGAACGAAATATGAACAAATGGCGGAATATCGTTTATTGAACCACGATTTATATCCAGAAAAAGTAGATAATCGTTAGTAAGGCTGGCTTATGAGCCAGCCTTAAAAAATTCACAAAACACACCTAGTTTTTTTTCGTAAACGGGTATATAATGACAAATTGTTACGAACCTTTTTTTTCGTCTGGGGGGTCTTCATTTGAGACAGAGAACTGCTCTTGTGATCGGGGCAAGCGGGCTAGTTGGAGGCGAGCTTCTCCAACGGTTGCTTCGTTCAGAGCATTATGAACGAGTTACTATATTTGTTCGAAAGCCAATAGTGTGCAACCATGAAAAATTACAACAAGTCGTCGTTGATTTTGACCACATCGAACAATATGAAGAATATTTCCACGTTGATGATGTGTTTAGCTGCCTAGGGACGACGATGAAAAAAGCGAAAACAAGACAACAATTTATTAAAATCGATTACGAATATACGTTGCGTGCTGCGAAATTAGCGGAAAAATGCCATGTTAAAACGTTTTTATTCGTTTCTGCCATTGGCGCTCATCCGCACTCGATGTTTTTTTACAATCGCGTGAAAGGAGAAACGGAGGAGGCGTTGCAGCGGCTTACGATTCGTTCGCTCCACATTTTTCGTCCGTCTTTATTAACAGGGGAGCGACAAGAGTTTCGCCTCGGTGAAAAAACAGCAGAATGGCTTTGTCACGGTATTTCGTTTGCGTTCGTTGGCAAATGGGAAAAATATAAACCGATTGCGGCAAAACAAGTGGCAGAAGCGATGTATCGCGCAGCACTATCAGAAAAGCAAGGCGTATACATTTACGAATGCAACGAAATGAAAGGGGAATGTAAACAACAAAGAGGGCTGTCTCATCAACAATAAGCAGCCCTCTTTTCGTTATTCAACAATTTTATAGTTTTTATGGTTCACAACCGTCCGTTCTTGCAAGTCGAGTTCTTTGTAGTTTTCCATGTACGTTAAGTCGACAATGACCGAATTTTCGTTTACTTTTTCCACAATTCCCCGCAACCCATTTTTAAATTCAATGACGTCGCCAATTTGCGCTTTTTTCATTGAAAATCCCCTTTACTTTTGAATTTTTAAACCTTTTTTCTATTTTGCATGATTTTTCCTCGTTCGTAAAGGGCATTTTCAACTATTTTTAACGCGTTGGCCAATACGGCATTGGCATTCCCGGCCACATCGGTGCCCCGCAACCGCCCGGCATCATCTGCGGCATTTGTTGCGGCATTTGCGGGAACGGCATTTGTTGTGGCATCATTTGTCCCATTGGCCACATCGGTCCCATCGGCATGCCACAGCCGCAATCACCCGGCATCATTTGTGACATCGGCATCATTTGCGGCATTTGTTGCGGCATTTGTGGGAACGGCATTTGTTGTGGCATCATTTGTTGATCTAAGCGAAAATCTTCATACATATTCCAGTCATTCATCGTTCATCTTCCTTTCTTTCATTTAGAATCCACCAACATTGTATGTTCATTTTTTATAGACGTGTGTCGATATGACAAAATTAGGCATTCACACATCGTATTGACATGTGTCTGTAAGCAAGTTAAAACAAAGAGGGAGGGATGACGATGACTGAACAAGAAGCAAAGCAACTTTTACAACAATTGCGCGCAAAAGACATTCCGCATGTGCTTGTGAAAAAAGAACATTTTTTAACGTTTCGTCATGTGCTCGTCCAACAGGAAGATTTTAAACATTTTCGCGGCGTTGCGCAGCGCGGTGGCGACGTCATGTATTACTATATGGATCGACCGCGCAGTTAACGTATCGTTTTAATTTTTTTACGGCCGACATGCGCCATTGTTTCACCGCATTGACGGTAACGCCTTCTTCAGCGGCAATTTGTTTAAACGTTTTTCCTTCCCTCACATGACGAATGAACCATATTTGCTCGCGTGGCGTTAAATATTGCAGCGCATCTTTCCATACGATGTCGGCAAAAAAATCGACATCTTCTTTTAGCACATATTCATTTGGCAACGGAACATGTATGTTTTTCGTCTCTTTCCGAAGCTGTGATACGATGCGCCAACGAATCATTTTATATGCGAACGAATAAAATGAGCCTTTCGTTTTATCATATCGTTCGTACGCTTCCCAAAGCGCGATTAAACCGATTTGCACATATTCATCGACATGGCGACGAATATGTAATTGACGGATGGTATAGGAAATAAGCGGACGATATTGCTCAACGATGGCTTCAAATGACATATATATCCCTTTCCCGAAGGCGCGCCTTCACGTATTCCGCGGTTACATGTAGCTTATCAAACACGCTTACGTTGCGCGAAAGAGAAAATAGGAAAAAACGCCCCGTTTCCGTTAGGCATATGCGGTGTTTCCTTTAAGGAAATGCAGAAAATGAGGCGAAAAAAGGGCGGGAAATAGCGTATTTGCCTAAAAAAATGCTTTGAATAATGGGAATTTTTTGTGTTATGATAATAAAAAATGGAAAGGCATGAGCAAGATGAAAATAAGAAAAACATGTATTCATCAAGATTCTACTCAACAAAATGTATACATTTATGAAAATAAAAAAGAACAATATATCGTTGTCGCTATTCCTTATTTAGAATGGTCGATGCATGTCACTTATGACGATTTTACTTATATCGAATCACGTCTACAACAATCGCTTGCGAACGTATTAGACGAACAATATGTGCAACCACTTGCGATGAAGCTAGCCCAATGGATGAGGGAAATGTAAATGAAGAAAGGTTCCGTTGTCAGATGAAATACGCCGTTTTTGCTTATGTGATTGTAAGTATCATTTGGATTGTATTAACCGATTTATATGTAGAGCAGTTGCCTATTCCGCCACATATCGCTCCGTACGTTCAGACGCTCAAAGGCTCGCTTTTTGTCATTTTATCTGCCGTCTTTATGTATATCGCTTTAAGAAAACATCGTCAGTTAAAACAAATGGCAGAAAGCGAGCAAGAGTTGTTGACGCTCATTCATGCGATGCCCGATTTCGTATCGTTTAAAGATGGACAAGGCCGTTGGCTAAGGGTAAACGAATTTGGCTTAAAGCTATACGGGCTTGAGCATGTCGATTATAAAGGAAAAACAGATGCCGAGCTTGCGGAATACACTCCTCATTTTCGCGAAGCATTACTTTACTGCATCGATTCCGATGAAGAAGCGTGGCAAGCGAAAACAGTCACGCGCGCAGAAGAATCGTTTGCGATGCCGAACGGTGAAATGAAAACATTTGACGTCATTAAAGTGCCGCTGTTTCATGGAAACGGCAAACGTAAAGGACTTGTCGTCATCGGTCGCGACATTACACAACAAAAAATTGCTGAGCAGCTGTTGTTGAAAAAAGAAAAGCTATCGGTGATCGGGGAATTAGCAGCAGGCATCGCCCATGAAATTCGCAATCCGTTAACGTCGATTAAAGGATTTTTGCAAATGATGAAAGAAACGAAACAAGTAGATGAGCGATTTGTGCAAATTATGCTCGATGAAATTGAGCGCGTCAATCAAATCGTTACCCAACTGCTCGTGCTTGCGAAACCGCAAATGAAAGCGTACAAACCGCTTGCCTTACACGACGTGCTCGAATATGTGATCGAGCTGTTTACGTACGAAGCGATTTTACAAAACGTACAAATGAAATACGAACCGCGTACGTCTGCCATCGTATATGGGGATAAAAACGAACTCATTCAAGTGTTTGTCAATATCGTGAAAAACGCATTAGAAGCGATGCCAAAAGGGGGAAAACTGACGATTTCCACGAAAGATGAAGATGACTGCGTTTATGTTGTCATCGAAGATACAGGAAAAGGCATTGAACAAGAGCGATTAAAACATATCGGTGAACCGTTTTATACGTTAAAAGAAAAAGGTATGGGACTTGGCTTAACGACAAGTATGAAAATCGTTCATGAGCATAAAGGCACGATGCAAATTGAAAGTAAAGTCGGCAAAGGAACGCGGGTTCGTATGATGTTGCCCCTCTATAAAAACGACCCGTCTTAAAACGGGTCGTTTTATCCATTTACCCACGTCGTTATTTCCTCAATTGATAAACGGGACGATGGATGAGCAGGGGCGCTCGCTTTTCCGATTGTAATAAGCATCACCGGAATGTAGCGGTGTGGGATGTGGAATGCTTCCATAAACGCTTGTGTGTCAAAGCCGCCGATGGCGCACGTATCGAATCCTTCCGCTTTTGCCGCAAGCATGAATTGCATCGCGGCTAACGATGCGTTTGAGAATGCCGCATCGCGCGCATATTGGCGGTTTGTATATGCCTGTTCAATTTGCTTTGCGAGCGTTTCTTTCACTTCTTTTGTCATTTTTCCTGCTGCGACAAGCGGATCATAGACCGCATCTGTTTTTTTATTGGCTTCTAAGTCGCCAAGTACCGCAACAACGGCAGACGCATCAACGATTTGTTGTTGGTTGTAAGCGATCGGAAGAAGTTTTTGTTGCGCTTCTTTTCCGTAAATGGCGACGAAATGCCAATGTTGTAAATTCCAAGCGGAAGGCGCTTTTCCTGCTAACTGCAACAGTTTTATTAATTGTTCCTTAGAAATCGAAGCAGTCGGATCGTATTTTCGGACGGATTGCCGTTGTTCAATAATCGAAAGCATATATAATCCTCCTTTATAAAAGAAAATAACTTACTTTTTGTTAGAAACAATGTTTATATTAATTTAGTTACAATAAGTTTGTCAAATTTCATGCATAGGGTGATGAGAGATGGAACATTCACACGTCTGTCCGAAAATTGAAGCGGCGTTTCAACTGCTTGGGAAGCGATGGAATGGACTGATTATTCACGTATTATTTCGCGGACCGCTTCGGTTTAAAGATTTAGCAGAAAGTATTCCAGAAATTAGTCAAAAGATGTTAACGGAACGATTAAAGGAGTTAGAAGAAGAACAAATTATCGTTCGTCATGTATATCCTGAAAAGCCTGTCCGAATTGAATATGAATTAACACCTAAAGGAAAAGATTTACATATTGTGATGGAAGCTGTGCAAAAATGGGCAGAAAAATGGATGTAGTCCCTAACCTTTCGCCGTTATCGTTGCGATAGTTATAAGTGAAAGGAGGGGAGGAACATGCTTCAACGTTCACAACTTCGTTTAACGTTTGAAGTGGGCGCAACAGAGGCGGGCAAACCGATCTATAAAAATAGGACGTATACGATTAAACCGAACGCAACGGAAAGCTCGCTCGTCTCTGTCGCTCAAGCGCTTGCATCTTTGCAAAGCGCCCCGCTCGTTCACGTGTATCGCAACGATGTGCATGTATTAGGCGAGTAAGGAGGGATAACAAATGAAAACGCTTGAATTACAGTTTGTAAATGAGGAAGGAAAGACCGTTCGTCTGAGCGTTGATGCTCCGCGTGACGATGTTACACAAATACAAGTTGCGAATGTGATGGATGTGATCATTGCTGCAAACGTCTTTCCATCAAGCGGAGGCGATCTAATGGGGAAAAAAGGCGCGCGCCTCATTGATACAACAGTAACAGAATGGACGTTTATGTAAACGGTTCGGGTGCCCTATGTTTCGGGGCACCTTGTTATATATCAACCGAAAAAGAAAGGGATGAGAAAGATGGAAGCGTATTTGTCGCTTCTTTCCGATGTCGGTTTTCCGATTGCGGTGACGTTTTATTTACTGCATCGGATTGAAGGAAAATTAGATGCGGTCATCGACTCGATCCGAACATTAGGCGAACAATGGAAAGCACCCAACTAAATGGGTGTTTTCTTTTTTTCTTCTGTTTGCTAACATAAACATATAGGTAAGTTGTTTATGTGATTTAAGGGGGCTCGGACATTGTTTAAACGAAAACAAGAACAGCGAGATGAAAAACTTGAAGTCATTTTACAAATGAAAGAAGAGCCGATTCGTCTAAGCGAAGGAACGGTCGAACGGCAACTCGCGCTCATTGGGATGACGACAAAAGATATGGCGATTTTGCAACATGTCAAACCTTATATTGATGCGCACATTGCGCGCATTGTCGATGCATTTTACGGTGCATTACAAAAAGAAAGCCATTTGCTTTCCATCATTCAACAACATAGTACAATAGAGCGACTAAAACAAACGTTAACGGTACATGTCAAAGAAATGTTCAGTGGACATATGGATGAAGCGTTTATTGAAAAAAGACGTCGCGTTGCCCAAGCGCATGTGCGCATCGGCTTAGAGCCGAAATGGTATATCGCTTCGTTTCAACATTTACTTGAGGAAATTTTAGCGGTGATGCTAGAGCAATTGCCTCAACAATCGTATGTCATCGCAGTCATGAAAACAGTTTCGAAAATGTTAAACGTTGAACAACAACTCGTTCTTGAACAATATGAACGAGAGAACGAATTGCTTCGTCTGCAAATGGAGACGTTAAAACAACAAATGAAAGAACAAGTGAAATTATCGCTACAACAGTTAAGTCACGCATCTGACGAAGTAAGCGCTTCCGTTGCGTCATTAAACGAACAAGCAACAAGCATTTCGCAAGCGGCAAAAGAAGCGTCTACCGTAGCGATAGCGAGCGCAGAAAAATCGACGCAAGGAAAACAACAGTTGCAAATGCAAGTCGAAAACATGTTACAAATGAACGAAAAAATGAAACAAATTGAGACGAATATGGACAAGCTTCAACAAGCAATGAAAGAAATTGAACATATCGCATCTCTTGTCACATCGATTGCCGATCAAACAAATATGCTTTCATTGAACGCATCCATTGAAGCAGCGCGCGCAGGAGAACATGGCAAAGGATTTGCGGTCGTCGCTAACGAAGTGCGTAAGCTTGCTACGCAAACGAAACAGTCCGTTGCAGATGTTGCGCGCGTATTAAGTGACATTCATCATCACATTTTAGCCATGTCGCAATCGCTCGAACAAGCGTCGCTATCAGTGACCGAGAGTACAAACGGAATAGAAACGGTGTATACGTTTTTCGATGAATTTGCGTCAGCGCTTGAGCGAATTTGCCAATATAACGTGCGTATTGATGATGAAATGAAAGCATGTGTACAAGCGGTTAGTGAAATTCACGAAGCGATGACACACGTATCGGCATCGGCGGATGAATTAGAAGGGCTCGCAAGCGAACTGTAAGCTAGTTTGTTTTCTCCTTCTCTTTCCTTTCTATTTTCCGAATATATTGCCTCGGTTGAAACGGCTGATCGAGCTTTTCGTTTACGGTGGCGTAAGCGGGAGGCTCTATTTTTTTGACTGTTGTTTCATAGTGATCGACCATCATGGCAATGATAAAAAAAAGAACCATCACGTGTCTTCCTTTCTTTATTTTTACTATGTATTTTGAAAAAAAGTGAAACTTTTTATACATATGGCACGTATAAAAAAGCGGATGGCTATGTCAGAAGGGGGTTGATTGTTATGCCGACATTACATATCGCGATGTTTGCGCCATTTTTGTTGGCGCTACTCGTTCCGTTTTTGTACAAATTGATTCGTTCGTTTCATGTCGGATGGTTTGTTTTACCGTTGCCGATTGCGCTATTTGTCTACTTTTTATCTTATATGGAGAACGTGCGTCAGTATGAAGCAGTGAGCGCCACGTTGCATTGGATTCCGTCGCTTCACATTTCATTTGACGTATATGTTGACGGATTAAGCTTATTATTTGCGCTACTTATTACAGGTATCGGCTCGCTTGTTGTCCTTTATTCGATTTATTATTTACAAAAAGGAAAAGAGCAACTCGGAAACTTTTACGTCTATTTACTTTTATTTATGGGAGCGATGCTTGGGGTTGTGCTTTCCGACCACTTAATTTCGCTATATGTATTTTGGGAGTTGACGTCCATTTCGTCGTTTTTATTGATCGCCTATTGGTACACACGCGATCGATCGCGCTATGGCGCACAAAAATCAATGCTGATTACGATGTTTGGCGGACTGCTGATGCTCGGGGGATTTGTGGCGCTTGCGATCGCAGGTGGAACGTATAACATTCGTGAGCTTATGCATACACCATTAACGGAACATCCGCTTTTTATCCCCGCACTTTTCCTTATTTTGTTTGGTGCTTTTACGAAATCAGCGCAATTTCCATTTTACATTTGGTTGCCTGATGCGATGGAAGCGCCAACGCCCGTCAGCGCATATTTACATTCTGCTACGATGGTGAAAGCAGGTATTTATTTAATTGCTCGTTTGACGCCGATTTTCGCCGTTTCATCTGTTTGGGTTTGGACGATTGCGCTCGTTGGCCTTGTGACGTTATGTTGGGCTTCGTTTTTAGCCTCCAAACAAACAGATTTAAAAGCGATTTTAGCGTATTCAACGGTCAGTCAGCTCGGTTTAATTACGGCGCTGTTAGGGATCGGAGGGCTATCGTTTCATTATGATGGGATAGACGAAAATGTATTTATGGTCGCGGTGTTAGCTGCTATTTTCCATTTATTTAACCATGCGACGTTTAAAGGAAGTTTGTTTATGGTCGTTGGGATTGTTGATCATGAAACAGGAACGCGCGACATTCGTCGTCTTGGTGGTTTAATGACGATCATGCCGGTGACGTTTACGATCGCGCTCGTTGGCTCGCTGTCGATGGCAGGATTGCCACCGTTTAACGGCTTTTTAAGTAAAGAAATGTTTTTTACCGCAATGTTGCGGGCAAAAGACGTTGCGGGATGGGCGGTTGTGTTGCCTGTCGTCGCATGGGTGGCAAGCATATTTACGTTTTTATATAGCGCGCTTTTAGTCAGCCGAACGTTTTTCGGGAAATATAAGCCGCACTTGTTGAAAAAAGAAGCGCATGAAGCACCGATCGGCATGCTTATCGCGCCAATTGTGTTAGCGTTGCTCGTCATTTTCATCGGATTTGTGCCGAATGTATTGTCTGACTCTGTATTAGCTCCAGCCGTATATGCGGTGCTATACGGATTGTTTACGCCAAATGAAGCGCTTGATGTGCATATTTCCCATTGGCACGGCTTTACACCAGAATTGTTTATGACGATCGGCGTATTATTGTTTGGTTTGCTGTTATATCGTACGTTTCCAAAATGGAAAAAAATATATTATCGCTTTTCTGAGCGGATGTCGCTGAACTTTTTGTACGATCAATCGTTCGTCTGGATGGAAAGAGGTGCTCGTTCGTTTACATCGCGCATCATGACAGGCTCGATGCGTACGTATTTAATTTATATTTTTACATCGCTCGTTGCCTTGCTTTTGTTTACGATCGGTTGGAACGAGCAATGGAACATCGATTTAAGCCGTTTAGCAAACATTCGTGTGTATGAAGTCGTTTTAGCGGTAGCGATTGTGGCAGCAACGGTCACAACGGTTATTGCGAAATCACGTTTAACAGCAATCGTTTCATTAGGGGCAGTTGGCTATGCAGTTGCGCTATTTTTCGTTTTATTTCGTGCGCCTGACTTGGCTTTGACTCAACTTGTTATTGAAACGATTTCGGTCGCGCTCTTTTTGCTTTGCTTTTATCATTTGCCGAAGTTTAGTCAAAAGCAAGAAGGCGTCGGTTTTAATTTAAAGAACGCCCTGATTTCGATTGCAGTCGGAGTGACGATGAGCGTCATTGCCTTTTTAGCGTATGCCGGAAAACATTTCGATGCCATTTCGCAATATTACGTGGACAATACGTATGAAAAAGCGGCTGGAAAAAATATGGTCAATGTCATTTTAGTCGATTTTCGTGGCTTTGATACGTTGTTTGAAATATGCGTATTAGCGATTGCCGCCTTAGGCATTTATGCGATGGTGAAATTGCGGCTCGCGAAGGAGGAGGAGCGATGAGACGAAACGATGTCATTTTACGAACGACAACAGCGGTTGTCACGCCGATCATCGTGTTATTTTCCGTTCAGTTGTTTTTTGCTGGGCACTATTATCCTGGTGGCGGATTTATTGGCGGGTTAATGACGGCTGGAGCGATCGTTTTGTTGCTTTTAGCGTTTGATATTGAAACCGTTCGAAAAATGGTTCCTATTAATTACAAATGGCTTGTTGCGATTGGACTGTTGTTTGCGGTCGGAACGGGGATGAGCAGCATGTTTCTCGACCGCCCGTTTTTAACGCATGCGTATGAATACGTCCATTTGCCGTTGCTTGACCATACGTCGCTTCATACCGCTGTGTTGTTTGACTTAGGTGTTTATTTTGTCGTCGTTGGTGTGACGTTGATTATTATTGAAACGATAGGGGAGAGCGACTAATGGAATTGCTTATGATTGTCGTCATCGGTGTGTTATTTACCGCTGCGACATATTTGTTGCTCAGCAAAAGTTTACTTCGCATTATTATCGGCACAGGGTTGCTTAGCCATGGCGCTCATTTGTTGTTGTTGACGATGGGCGGGCTAAAAGTAGGTGCCCCACCGCTTTTAGGGGAAAAAGCGGCACGATACGTTGATCCGCTCCCGCAAGCGCTCATTTTAACAGCAATCGTCATTAGTTTTGGGGTAACAGCATTTTTCTTAGTGTTAGCGTATCGTTCTTATCAAGAAATTGGAACAGATCATATGGAAGGGATGAAGGGAGATGAGTAACCTTCTGCTTTGGCCAATTCTCATACCGCTTGTGACGGCCATTATTCTTATTTTCTTTCCGAAGCACGTCTTTTGGCAACGTGCTGTTTCGACGCTCGCAACAACGAGTTTAATCGTCGCAAGCAGCGTCTTGCTTTATCGTGTGCATACGAACGGCATTCAGACGTTAAACGTCGGAAATTGGCCAGCCCCATTTGGCATTACGCTCGTGTCGGATTCGCTATCTGCTTTGCTTGTATTGACGACGAGCATCATTGCCCTCGCTTGTTTAATGTATTCGTTTTATGCGATCGGGCATAAACGGGAAACGTTTTATTACTATTCGTTTTTTCAATTTTTGCTCGTCGGCGTCAACGGGGCATTTACGACAGGCGATTTGTTTAACTTGTTCGTCTTTTTTGAAGTGATGCTCATGTCTTCTTACGTGTTGCTTGTACTTGGAGGCACGAAAATTCAATTGCGTGAAACGATTAAATATACGCTTGTCAACGTCATTTCGTCCGCGCTATTCGTCGTGGCGGTTGCTTATTTATATGCGGTGACAGGGACGTTAAATATGGCTCATTTAGCTCAGCGCATTCACGACCTAGGCTCATCGCCAATTTTAACGGTTATTGCGGTGTTGTTTATGATCGTATTCGGATTAAAAGGGGCGATTTTCCCGCTATACTTTTGGCTTCCAGGTGCGTATTATGCGCCACCAACACCGGTGTTAGCGCTGTTTGGTGGATTGTTGACGAAAGTAGGAGTATATTCTATTTTGCGTACATTTACATTGTTATTTACGCATGATGCGATGTATACGCATACGTTGCTCGCTTGGCTTGCGCTTGGCACGATTGTCATCGGCGTCATCGGAGCAGTCGCCTACAACGATATGCGCTACATCGTCATTTATAACATTATTGCAGCAGTCGGCGTGATGATTTTCGGCATTTCCATGATGACGCCAGACAGTTTAGAAGGAACGATTTTTTATTTGTTGCAAGATATGGTCATGAAAGCGATGCTCTTTTTATTCGTCGGTATCGTCTTTTCAATTACTCGTTCAAACGATATTCGTTCATTTTCTGGGTTGATGACATCGTATCCGCTTCTCGGTTGGGCGTTTTTTATCGCTGCGTTATCGCTCGCAGGCATTCCACCATTTAGTGGCTTTATCGGCAAGCTGTTCATTGTGAAAGCAAGTTTCGATCAACATCTTATCTTTGAAGCAGTCGTCATTTTATTGTCGAGTTTGCTTGTGTTATATTCGGTAATGAAAATATTTATGAACGGCTTTTGGGGCGAGAAAAAAGGATTTGAACAAAAGAAGCTTGATGGACGATTCGTTCCGGTGTTGTTTTTGCTTGTTTTATCTGTTGCATATGGCGTTAGTATTGAATTTGTCCGCCCGTTTGTTGCTGATGCGGTAAGTGTATTAGTCGATCCGAGTATGTACATTCAAGCGGTGTTAAAGGAGTAGAGAAGATGGCATTTCAAATTTTATTAAATGTCTGTTTAGCGTTCGTATGGATGTTTTTAACCGTTTCGTTTAATGGAGCATCATTTATCGTTGGCTATATGATCGGATTGTTTATTATTTTTATGTTGCGCCGTTTTTTCCATTCCCGCTTTTATCTCGTTCCGGTGTTCGTCATGATGAAATTGCTGTTCATCTTTTTGAAAGAGCTCATTTTATCAAACATTGCTGTAGCAAAAGTCGTCATGAAACGTCAGTTGACGATTCAGCCTGCTATTTTCGCTTTGCCAACGGAGTTAAAAAAAGAATGGGAAATTACGATGTTAGCTATGCTCATTACATTGACTCCCGGCACGCTCGTTTTAGACGTATCGGATGATGGAAGCACGTTATATATTCACGCGTTAAACAGCCCAGATGTGCATGAGGCGATTGAAAGCATTAAACAATCGTTTGAAAAAACGATTATGGAGGTGAGTAAATGATTTTAAACATCGCTCTCGTCATTCTTTCATTAGCGATGATCGGTTTTTTATATCGCGTCGTCAAAGGTCCAAGCACAGCCGATCGCATTATTGCACTTGATGCGATGGGGATTACCCTCGCTGGAATGGTCGCAATCGTTTCTATGCTATTAAACACGAGCGCGTTTTTAGACGTCATTTTGCTCATCGGCATTTTAGCGTTTGTCGGAACGGTCGCATTTGCGAAGTTTTTAGAGAAAGGGGTTGTGATCGAACGTGGTAACGATCGCTAACGTGCTTGTTGCTGTACTTATTTTACTCGGTGCGGTGCTTACACTTTTATCTGCTGTCGGTGCGATTCGATTGCCGGATGTATATACGCGTAGCCACGCCATCAGCAAAAGTACGACGCTTGGCATCATGTGCATTTTACTCGGGGCATTTTTGCATTTTTTTATTGAAAATAACCATTTCAACTCCCGCTTATTACTTGGCATCGTTTTTATTTTCATGACATCTCCTGTAGCGGCCCATTTCATTAGCCGAGCAGCATATTATACAAACGTCGATCGGTGGGAAGGGACGGTTCGCGACGATTTAAAACAAAAAGCTGGCGGAAAATAACCGTCAGCTTTTCTTATGAAAAATATGAGCGAATAATTAAGTGAAGTTCTTGATCGTGTTTCGTTGGAATTTGATGTCTTGCTCCGTCCACATATACGATGCGGACATCGTGTGCATGTTGTTGAAATATACACCCATATGTATGGACGTAATAATCGCGCGCCCCGTATATAAGCAAAATCGGGCAACGAAGTTCATGTAGGCGATCGGTCGACCGATAATGAAGCCCTGTCACATACATTTCATACAGTCGCTGACGATCGCATAATCGAACGTAATCGGCAATCATTTGTTGTTCTTCTTTCGTTATGCCGTGCGAGTTGCCGAGCACGTTTGCGAGAATAGAAAGGCCATGCCATTTTACCGCATAAATCCCTATGAGAAATTCCCCGTACAATAGTGGCGTACATACTTCAGAAAATCCGCCAATTAATATAAGCGCTTTCACTTGATGGGGATATTGCAACGCAAAATGTTGGGCGATCGAGCCGCCGTTTGAATAGCCACAAACAATCGCTTCTTTCAGTTCGAGATGATTGAACAGCTCATGCAAATCGCTCGCTAATACGTCCATCGTTATCGGTTTATTTCCTTTTCCGCTTTTTCCATTTCCCCTTAAATCATATGTCACGATTTGAAATGAAGAAGAAAGTTCGCGCTGACGATGAAATGTCACGCTTCCCATGCCGGGGGGATGAACGAATACAATCGGTGTTCCGCTTCCAATCATCTCATAGTACAAAGGAACGGAATGTTCGACAAATGTATAAGGCATATCGCATCTTCCTTTCGTTTTCATACGAATAGTATGCGAAAAAAGACCGATCATTTATGCTCGTTTCAATTTAATGGAAAAATAGTCTAAAAGTATACGGTTAATAGATTCGTAGTTTCATGTTATCATATGAGCAAGGAAGCGCTTCAAAAAAACAAAAAGGAGTTTGGGACGATGAAAAAAACGATTGTAGCTGGAGCGGTATTATCGACGTTATTTCTAGGCGAAAAAGCGGTAGACGCCGCACAATATACGGTCAAATCAGGGGATTCATTATGGAAAATTGCCCAAACGTTCCGTACATCCGTCAATGAAATCAAAGCGTTAAATCAGTTAACGTCAGATACGATTTTTATTGGACAAGTATTACAAGTGCCCGATGCCCCGACAACTGTACAAACGTCAGCGTCAACAACGACAGCACCAACAACACCGACGACAGCAACATATACGATTCAAAGTGGCGATACGTTATCAACGATTGCAAGAAGATGGAATACGACAGTGACGCGTCTTCTTGAATTGAACCCAACGATTACAGATGTGAATCGGATTTATGTCGGACAAGTGATTAAAGTGCCAGCAATTACCACAACCAATACAATGACAAATCAATTGACGTCACCAACACCAGCGCCGACAACGACACAAACATCGGTGCCAACGTCGACAACTAGCGCAAGTAAATCGTATATTGTCCAACCGGGCGACACGTTATCAACAATCGCTAAAACGTTTAACACGACAGTAAACGATTTACTCGCACTAAATCCAAATATCACAAATGTTGATTTTATTCGCGTTGGACAAACGATCAATGTGCCGCTTTCATGGGAAGAACGAGCAAATGCGATTATTGAAACAGGGAAAAAATACGTGGGAGCGAAGTACTTGTTTGGTGCACCAACGACGCGCACGGATGTATTTGACTGCTCATCGTTTACGTATCGCGTATATAGCGAAAACGGGATCACATTGCCGCGCACATCGCGCGAACAAGCGATGGTCGGTACTGAAGTGCCAATTACGAGCGTAAGAAAAGGCGATTTAATCTTTTTTGATACGACAGGAGATGGTGTCATTAACCACGTGTCTATCGTTGTAGATAGCGAAACGCTGTTGCATGCCGCAACGAGCACAGGAGTCGCGTTTGCGAACATGAAGCCATATTGGGCACCGCGTGCAGTGAAAGCTGTCCGCTTATTCTAGTAATGATAAAATGAAAAGATGCCTCTTACGTTTGAGGCATCTTTTCATTTATGGAAAGCACTGTTTCAATCGCTTCATGAACGGAAGAAACGACGTAGCGCGCTTCTTTTTTTACTTGCTCGGGTGCATGCGACATGACGAAACTATGCGGAGTGAGGCGAAACATCGGAATATCGTTAAACGAATCACCGAAACAAGCCACTTCTTCTACGTTCAGTTGTAAATGGTTCATGAGCAATCGAAGCGCTTCGCCTTTACTAATTTGTTTTGGCATAATGTCTAAACAACGCGGTTCAGAAATAAACGTATCGACATGTTGTGCCCACGTTTCACGAACGAATCGCTCAAAGTGCAGGACGACGTGCTCTTCTCCAATCACAGTAATTTTTGATGGAAATATGTCACGACCAATCGCTTCGAGCATATCCCCTTTTTCGACAATATCGAAAAATAAACGCGATCTCATTTGCTCGATTTGCTCGGTCTTTGTCTCGACAAAGCTCGTTTGTTCGTTGCATACAAGAACGACCGCTTCTAATGTACGTGCTTGCTTATAAATGGAGCGGGCAATGTCTGGATGAAACGAGCTATGATGAAGAAGGTGATGATTTTTTGTGTACACAAATGCACCATTTTGGCTAATGCGATGTGCGTCATGACCGATTTCTTTTAACACTTCTAAAATTTCATTATCCATTCGTCCAGAAGCGACAGCAAAGTCGATACCGTTTGTAATCGCGCGCACGACTGCTTCACGATCTTCCGTTTTGACGCGGCGATCGTAACCGAGCAACGTTCCGTCTAAATCGGTAACAATGAGTTGAATCATGATGGCAAACTCCTTCCATTTTTATACTGAACAAAAGTTTAATCGAACAAATGCGTTTGTGCAACTGAAACGCCTTTTTGACAAAAAACATTCACAGCTGTCTTGACAAAATACAACGCATTTCCATTGACGTAGCTTTGTTCGTTTCGTAACATTGAAAGTAATGTAAACGTTTTTAAAGGGGCCAAGTGCTGTTAAAATGTTTTTATAAAAAATTGTAAAACTCTATATACAAATTATAAAAAAAAAGTATGGCATTATTGTATATAGAGAGGTGATGATGAAGTATTATAGTATAGGCGAGTTTGCTAAACTAATAGGCAGAACTGAATAAAACTTGAGAAATTGGGATAAGAGCAATAGATTAAAACCAGCTTATGTTGCTCCGTCTGGATTTAGGTATTATTCAGAAGAACAACTTAATCATTTTCTCGGTATAAACAAAAAGCCTTTAATTAAAAAAGTAATTGGATATTGTAGAGTTTCAAGTCAAAAACAAAAAGATGATTTAGAAAGACAAATAAAATATGTCAAAGAATATATGATAGCAAAAGGATACAAATTTGAAATAATAACTGATATTGGAAGTGGAATTAATTATAATAAAAATGGTTTAAATAAACCTTGTTGATATGATTACAGATGGTGAAGTTGAAAAGATAGTAGTGCTATATAAAGGATAGACTTGTTAGATTTGGATTTGAATTAACAGAAAATATTTGTAAAAATATGGTACTAATATTAAAATAATTGATAACACAGAAAAAACTGAAGAACAAGAACTTGTAGAAGATTTAGTCCAAATAATAACAGTATTTAGTTGCAAACTTCAAGGCAAAAGAGCCAACAAAGCCAAGAGAATGGTTAAGGAGCTAACTGAAAATGATTAAAACATATAAGGTTATGCTGCTTCCGAATAACAAACAAAAAACAAAATTATTTGAGTGTGCGGGTGTTGCCAGATGGGCGTACAATTTTGCATTGGCGCAACAACAAGAAAATCATAAACAAGGTGGCAAATTTTTAAGTGATGGTGAATTAAGAAAAAGATTAACGCAGCTCAAACAGGCAAAAGAGTATAGTTGGCTCAATCAATATTCCAACAACATCACAAAACAAGCGATCAAAGATGCGTGTCAAGCCTACAAAAACTTTTTTACAGGACGGGCGAAGTGTCCAAAGTTTAAAACAAAAAAGCGAACTCGACCAAGTTTTTATCAAGATACATCCAAAATCAAAATCACCGACACGCATGTAAAACTAGAAAAACTGACGCCTTCCAAAAAGAAAAATAAACAGACATTCAATTGGATCCGCCTTGCAGAAAGAGGTCGCATTCCGCATGGAACACATGTGACATACGTCAATCCACGAATCGTGTTTGACGGACTACATTGGTTTTTAACGGTCGGTGTAGAGGAAGCGGAAGGAAAACATGAAACGTACAGCGAAGGCATCGGCATTGATTTAGGGGTAAAATCGTTAGCTACCATCAGCAATGGCATGACGTTTGCAAACATCAACCAAACACCGAAAGTGAAAAGGCTTGAAAAACAAATGAAGCGCATGCAAAGACAACTATCACGAAAGTACGAAATGAATAAAACAAAAACAGAAAGGGGGGAATTCCGTTACAGAAAAACGGAAAACATCAAGAAAATTGAGTTCCTTGTTTTAAAAAAACGCCGAAGGCTAAAAAATATACAACTTAACTATACCCATCACATCACAACAACGTTGGTGAAAGCCAAGCCAGCGTATGTCGTGATGGAGGATTTGAACACAAGTGGCATGTTAAAAAATCGCAAGCTATCGAAAGCAATCCAACAACAAACATTCCACGCGTTCAAGCGCCAAATGACGTACAAATGTGCATGGCATGGCATCAAGTTGATCGTGGCAGATCGTTTTTATCCGTCAAGCAAAAGGTGTAGCCGTTGCGGTCATGTGAAAAGCCACTTTTCTTTATCGGAACGGACGTACCGTTGCGAAGTGTGTGGGCTAGAAATCGACCGTGATCTCAACGCTAGCATCAACTTGAAACAATATGCCAAGTGAATCACCACATGTACCCATACGTTAGTGGGGAAGTAAAGCCTTCGGAGCGCCAAGCAAACGAGAGTAGCTTTTTGCGAAATCGGGCGTGATGAACAAGGAAGGAAACGTAAACTTTATAAATAATGAATAGATTATTTATAAAGTTTTGTAAGTTTTCTGTAACGGCGAACTAGACGTGGAACAATCGTTTCGCATTGAAAAAGTATTAAACAACAACGTGCTCATTGCCTCGCATCCAACGTACGATGAAGTTGTGTTGATCGGCAAAGGCATTGGCTTTGGCAAAAAGAAAGGGGACATCATTGCACAAAAAGACGTCGAAAAATGGTTTATTTTAAAAAATGAACGGGAACAAGAACAATATAAAAAATTGTTGCCACATGTCGATGAAGAATTTATCGGCTTAATGAACGACATCATTCACCACATTCGGAAAAGAACGAACAGCTCGTTGAATGAACATATTCACGTTGCATTAACGGATCATATTTTGTTTGCGATCAAGCGGTTAGAACAAGGAATGGACATTAAAAATCCGTTTTTAGTCGAGACAAAAAGCTTATATCCGCTTGAGTATGATGTAGCAGCTGAAGTCGTAAACATGTTAAATGAACGGCTGCACATTCAGCTTCCTGAAGGTGAAATTGGCTTTATTGCTTTACACATTCATAGTGCGTTAACGAATCATCAATTATCGGAAGTGAATCAACATTCGCAGCTCATTTCTCGCTTAGTTTCCGTCGTTGAAGAGCAGCTCGACATTCGTATTGATCGCGAAAGCATTCATTATTTACGGTTTGTTCGCCATCTGCGCTATGCGATCGAGCGCGTGAAAAAAGGGGAAAAAATTGAAGAGCCAAAAAAATTGTCGAACATATTGAAAGAGACGTACCCACTATGTTATAATTTGTCGTGGAAGCTCATAAAAATTATGCAGCAAACGTTGCAGCTTCCGGTAGATGAAGCTGAAGCCGTATATTTAACGTTGCACTTGCAACGGCTAACTGGAAAAAGTGAATAAATGGGCACTTATCTTTACGTGTTACTGATTCGATCAGGCATGAGTAAAGAAGGCAAAAAAGTGGTGTAACGACAAAAATCGTTACATAATACCCTTTTTCTGTCTCTCTTTGCTCATGCCTTTTTGTTTTCTCTTATTTGCAAATGCTTACATTCGTTAGACGTCTAACATTTCGCTTCATCTACTTTTCATACATGAAAATGCCGTTTGTTGCAAACGTTAACATGATGAAGGAGGGTTTTATATGAAAAAAGCGTTTGGTACGTTACAAAAAGTCGGTAAAGCGCTTATGCTTCCGGTTGCGATTTTACCGGCAGCAGGTATTTTGCTTGCGTTCGGTAACGCATTGCAAAACCCAGCATTAATTGAAAAAATTCCAGCGTTAGAAACAGGCTGGGTCGAAATGGTTGCAAAAGTAATGGAGCAATCTGGTGGGATTGTGTTTGCGAACTTACCGCTTTTATTCGCGGTAGGGGTTGCCGTCGGATTAGCTGGCGGTGAAGGGGTTGCTGGTTTAGCAGCGATCATCGGTTACTTAGTCATGAACGTCACGATGAGCGTTATTTTAGGTGTCACAGCAGACCAAGTCGGGACAGACCCATCGTTTGCAAACGTGTTAGGTATTCCGACGTTGCAAACAGGGGTATTCGGCGGGATTATCGTCGGTATTTTAGCAGCATATATGTACAACAAATACTTTAACATTGAATTGCCATCTTATTTAGGTTTCTTTGCAGGAAAACGTTTCGTTCCAATTGTGACAGCCGCATCGGCATTAATTCTTGGTATTGCGATGACATGGTTATGGCCACCTGTTCAACATGGCTTAAACGCATTTTCGCACAACATGATTGATGCAAACCGTACGTTAGCAGCATTCATTTTCGGTGTCATCGAGCGCGCATTAATTCCGTTCGGCTTACATCACATTTTCTACTCACCGTTCTGGTTTGAGTTCGGTCAATACGTGAACAAAGCAGGCGAACTTGTACGCGGTGACCAACGTATTTTCTTTGAACAAATTAAAGACGGTGCTGAATTAACAGCAGGTACATTTATGACAGGTAAATTCCCGTTCATGATGTTCGGATTACCAGCAGCAGCGCTTGCCATTTATCATGAAGCGCGTCCAGAAAACAAAAAAGTTGTTGCCGGTATTATGGCATCTGCAGCGTTAACATCGTTTTTAACAGGAATTACAGAACCAATTGAGTTTTCATTCTTGTTCGTTGCACCAGCATTGTTTGCGATTCATACGATTTTCGCTGGATTATCGTTTATGCTTATGCACATGTTAAACGTCAAAATCGGTATGACATTCTCTGGCGGTGTCATCGACTACTTACTATTCGGTGTATTGCCAGGTCGTACAGCTTGGTGGCTCGTCATTCCGGTCGGTCTTGTGTTTGCGGTCATTTACTACTTCGGATTCCGCTTTGCGATTCGTAAATGGGATTTAGCAACACCAGGACGTGAAAAAGAAACAGTTGAAACAACAAGTACAGCGGACGCTGGTGAACTTCCGCACGAAATTTTAGCGGCACTTGGTGGAAAAGAAAATATCGCTCATTTAGATGCGTGCATTACACGTTTACGTGTATCCGTCAACGACATTCAACATGTCGATAAAGATCGTTTAAAAGCGCTCGGCGCAGCAGGGGTATTAGAAGTTGGCAACAACATTCAAGCGATTTTCGGACCAAAATCAGACATATTAAAAACACAAATTAAAGACATTATGGAAGGTCGCGTACCGACAAAAGCGGTAGAAAAAGCAAAACCAACTGTACAAGCGACAGGCGAAACAGAACAAGTGGCATCACCGTTAACAGGAAAAGTCGTTCCACTTTCTGAAGTGCCAGATCAAGTATTTTCAACAAAAATGATGGGTGACGGTTTTGCGGTTGAGCCAACAGATGGCACAGTCGTATCACCAGTAGACGGCACGATCGTCAACGTCTTCCCAACAAAACATGCGATCGGCATTCAATCAAAAACAGGTCGTGAAGTGCTGATTCACTTCGGCATTGATACAGTGAAATTGAACGGTCAAGGATTTGAAGCGCTCGTATCGGAAGGAACAGAAGTGAAAAAAGGACAACCGATTTTAAAAGTGGATCTTGCATACGTAAAACAACATGCACCTTCTGTCGTTACACCAATTATTTTTACAAACTTACAAGCAGGAGAAACAGTAAATATCACGAAACAAGGAACAGTAACAAAAGGCGAAGACGTTGTCGTCGTTCAAAAATAATTTACTTGCAAAACACGTCATTTTTCGGTAAAAAAACATAGAGGGTTTTCGCCCTCTATGTTTTCAAAATAAAAAGTGAGGAGATGAGCAATATGCAAAAAACATTTAAAGTAACTGCAGAATCTGGTATTCATGCCCGTCCAGCAACGATGTTAGTGCAAACAGCGAGCAAATTCGATAGCGACATTCAATTAGAGTACAACGGCAAAAAAGTCAACTTAAAATCCATTATGGGTGTGATGTCTTTAGGCATTCCACAAGGTGCGCAAATTACGATTTCAGCTGAAGGTAGCGATGCAGCAGACGCGATGAACGCATTAACAGAAACGTTAGCAAAAGAAGGATTAGCGGAGTAATGAAACGATTAAAAGGGATTGCTGCATCGAATGGCATTGCCATTGCGAAAGCGTACCGTTTAGAACATCCTGATTTAACAGTTGAAAAACAAACGATTGAAAACCCAGCTGAACAAATTCACCGCTTTCAACAAGCGCTCGCCAAATCAAAAGAAGAACTTGAAGTTATTCAAGCGCATGCATTAAAAGAGCTTGGCGAAGATAAAGCGGCTATTTTCTCCGCCCACTTGCTCGTACTAAGCGACCCAGAACTCGTCCAAGCGGTTGAACAAAAAATTGAACAAGAACGCATCAATGCAGAATTTGCGCTTCATGAAGTGGCATCGATGTTTATTGCGATGTTTGAAGCGATGGATAACGAATATATGAAAGAGCGTGCGGCAGACATTCGCGATGTGACCAAACGTGTTCTTGCTCATTTATTAGGGGTTACGATTTCAAACCCGAGCATGATTACGGAAGAAGTCGTCATCATTGCTGAAGACTTAACGCCGTCTGATACAGCTCAATTGAATCGAAAGTATGTGAAAGGTTTTACAACTGACATCGGCGGACGGACATCTCATTCCGCTATTATGGCGCGCTCGATGGAAATTCCAGCTGTCGTTGGAACGAAAGAAGCAACAGCGACGATTCAAAACGGTGACATCGTCATTATTGACGGACTTGACGGAGAAGTCATCATTCACCCAACGGAAGAAACGATTGCTGAGTATGAACAAAAACGTGCCGCATTTGCTGCACAAAAAGCAGAATGGGCAAAGCTCGTTCATGAAAAAACAACAACAAGCGACGGACATCATGTAGAACTTGCCGCAAACATCGGAACGCCAAACGATGTTGAAGGTGTACTTGCCAACGGTGCAGAAGGTATCGGCTTATATCGTACCGAGTTTTTATACATGGGCCGCAACGAATTGCCGACAGAAGAAGAACAGTTTGAAGCATATAAGACGGTATTAGAAAAAATGGAAGGAAAACCGGTTGTCGTTCGTACGCTTGACATCGGTGGAGATAAAGAATTGCCATACTTAGACCTTCCAAAAGAAATGAACCCGTTTTTAGGTTTCCGTGCTGTTCGTCTTTGTCTAGATATGCAAGAGATGTTTCGCACGCAACTTCGCGCGTTGTTGCGCGCAAGTGTTTACGGCAACTTAAAAATCATGTTCCCGATGATTGCAACGTTAGACGAATTCCGTCAAGCAAAAGCGATTCTTTTAGAAGAAAAAGAAAAGCTTGTTGCTGAAGATGTGGCAGTATCAGACGACATCGAAGTCGGCATGATGGTCGAAATTCCGGCCGCTGCTGTATTAGCGGATCAATTTGCGAAAGAAGTCGATTTCTTTAGCATCGGTACAAACGACTTAATTCAATATACGATGGCGTCTGACCGAATGAACGAACGCGTATCGTATTTATACCAGCCGTACAACCCAGCCATTTTACGTCTCATTTATAACGTCATTGAAGCGGCGCATAAAGAAGGAAAATGGGTTGGCATGTGCGGTGAAATGGCAGGCGAAGAACTAGCTGTACCAATTTTATTAGCGTTTGGTTTAGACGAATTTAGCATGAGCGCAACTTCGATTTTACGCGTTCGCTCGCAACTGAAGAAACTGTCCAAACAAGAAGCAGAACGAGTGAAAGATCACATTTTATCGCTTGCGACAGCCGAAGAAGTTGTTCATTTCGTAAAAGAAACGTTCCAACGATAAGAACCGGACGCCTCCGGTTCTTTTTTTATGGAAAAAAAACAGTAAAAAACGGTCATAGACATGATGATGTAAACCTTTTATAATGAAACTACAACTTTATTAATTTTTCGACAACATTCGACACCGCTAGGGGGGAGTCACTTTGTTTCGCTCATTAACGATGAAATTAACGAGTTTAATGGCATTATTATTAATCATTGCACTCGTTGCTTCACAAACGGTCAACTATGTTCAAATGGCATCGGTTATGAAAGATGATGCAAAAGTGCGTGCGGAATCACTTGTGCTAGAGCTTGTTGACGATATCGAACATAGCTTTGACAGTCAAGAAGATGCGCTAAAGCAATTTAGTGAAACAAAATCATTTCAAACATTTACAAAAACGGAAGATGCACAACTTTGGCCACAAATTGATGAGCAGTTCGCCACGTTTTTAAACATTCATAAAAAAGTACAATTAGCTTACATCGGTACAGCAAATGGCAACATGTATACGACGCCATCCGTCGATTTGCCACCGGATTTTGATCCGACGACACGCCCGTGGTATAAAGCGGCAGTAGCAGCGCCAGACAAAGTCATTTGGACGGAATCGTACGTCGATGCGGTCACAAACGATTACATTGTTACGATTGCCAAAGCCATTGTCGAAAACGGTCAAGTAATCGGCGTCATCGGTTTAGACGTATCGTTAAATACGCTCGCTGAAACGGTCGAACAATTCCACGTTGGCTACAACGGCTATCCGGTATTGTTTGACCAAAACAAATTGGCGATCGTTCATCCACAATATAAAGGGAAAGATATGTCTGACCATCCGGTCGTCAAAACGATGTTTTCTAAAGACAAAGGCGCTTATGAATACGAACAAGATGGCGAAAAACGGTTATTGTATTTTGCGACGATTCCAAAGTTAAATTGGAAAGTCGGTGCAGTGTACAAAGAAAAAGATTTATTAGCGACGTTAACAGCAATCGGAAAAACGTCATGGACGATTGTCGTCATTGCAACAGTGCTTGCCTCGCTTCTTATTTATGCCGTATCGCGTTCGATCGTCAAACCGATCGTTCAACTGAATGAGCGCGTGCAACAAGTGGCGACAGGCGATTTAACGGTGCATGTCGAACCGAAAGGAAAAGATGAAATTGCGCAACTTACTAGCCACTTTAATGAAATGGTGTCGCATATGCGCTCACTTATTGGCGAAGTCGATCGTTCCGTCGCAGAACTCGGTGGTGCGGCTGACCATTTAAGTGCGGTGTCCGAAGAAACGATGGCGACAAGCGAACAAGTGACGACAGCGGTCACCGATATTGCGAAAGGGGTATCCGAACAAGCGAGCAATTTAGATGCGATGAACGACCGCATGAACGATTTATCTGAAAAAATGGGTACGGTAACGCAATCGGCCGAGCGAGTGAAACAACTTTCCGATGAAACGAAAGACGCCAGCTACATGGGTATTGAAAAATTAAATGTGCTTCAAATGAAATCAGCAGAATCGCAAAACGAATTGCGTTCGGTTGAAACGGTGATCACCGATTTAGGCGAAAAAATGAAACAAATCGGTGCGATTATTCAAACGATTACCGACATTTCTGCGCAAACGAACCTTTTAGCACTCAACGCTTCAATTGAGGCGGCACGTGCAGGAGAGCACGGCAAAGGATTTGCGGTTGTTGCGGAAGAAGTACGTAAACTTGCCGAACAATCGGCACAAGCGACAGAACAAATTCGCCAAACGATTACGTCCATTCAACAACAAGCTTCCCTTGCGACTGAAGCGGTTGATCATACGAAACAAATGAACGACCAGCAACAACAAGCAGTAAACGAAACGGCAGAATCGTTTATGCATATTGCGACGATGATGGAACAATTAACGTCAGCGATTGAACATATTTTTACACAAATTCATGACGTAAACGAAAATAAAGAACAAATTGTTGCCGCATTACAAAACTTAGCAGCGATTTCAGAACAATCAGCCGCATCGGCAGAAGAAGTATCCGCGTCATCGGAAGAACAATTAAAAGCGTTAAGCACCGTAACAGAAGCGGCGGAACGACTAAACGATATGAGCCGTTCATTGCAACAACTCATCCATCGTTTTCGTGTATAAAGCTAGGCATCATGCCTAGCTTTTTTTATAAGGTAAGAAAGTATAAAATTTTGCGATTGGATGGAGCGCTGTCTATCTCCAAGCGCCATCGGCTCGAGTCGCTTCGCCCCACGCTGCGGCGGCGACACAATGAGTTTGCCTCTTTGGAATATCCCACGCAAGCCAAAGCTTTTGCTTTGGCTGAGCCTCCTCGGTGGGGCTTGTGCGATCTTCGCCGATAGGCGGGCGCTTTGCGCTTTTCTTATATGCTTGTAACAATTTTTTTCCTTGATTTTTTTTCCCATGAGAATTACGATAAATTTAGTACAAAAGACCTATATTTGTTCGTTTTTGGAGGAGAGGGCTATGGATCGCTCGCTGATGGCGGCGTTAGAAAGTTTGCGCATTGCGCTTCATGTGACGCGCGTTGCCATTTTTCGCTTACATACAACTGACCGAACATATATATTGCGACGCATTTATTATATACAAACACCATCTGCACGTGTTCCATCGCACGATGATATTGTGCTTCCAACAGAAGATGTTCATTGTTTAGCCCATTTATATGACGGAAACGTGTTTGTTGGGCATACAAATGAATTAGATGGGAATATACGCACCATTTTTGAGGAACAGGCCATTCAATCGTTTATGATCGCCCCCATTTTTATTCACGATGAACGATGGGGGTTTTTAAGCGTCGTCGATTGTGAACAAAAGCGAGTATTTTCTGCTCATGAACGCGCCATTTTTTTTGCGCTCGCCCGCACAATAGGTGAGTCAATCAGACGGGAACAAACGTTAAAGGAGCTTCAACAGCTCAAACAAGAAATGGAACAAATGAATGCAACACTCCAGCAAAAAGTTGAAGAAGAAGTGCGAAAAAATCGCGAAAAAGATTTTATGCTTATTGAGCAATCACGCTATGCAACGATGGGAGAAATGTTAAGAAACATCGCTCACCAATGGCGCCAGCCGTTAAACGTCCTCGGCTTGCTTTTACAAGATATACAAGAAGCATATACGTACGGAGAACTAAACGAATCATATTTGCGCACATCCATTCAAAAATGTCTTGCTCAAATTCAACATATGTCCCGAACGATTAACGATTTTCGCAATTTTTTTAAACCGCATAAGGAAGCATCGTTTTTTCGTCCCGTTCAAGCCATTCGCCAAGCGTTAAAAATTATTTCAGCAAGTTTAGACCATTATGACGTTCATTTGCACGTTCAAAATCGGACGCGTGCGCACATGTATGGCTTCCCGAATGAAATGAGCCAAGTGCTTATTAACTTGTTGACAAATGCGTGTGAACAATTTGTTGAACGGGATGTGGGGCGACGAATCATTTGCATTCGTACATATGCGGACGACTCATTCATTTACATTCAAGTAAAAGACAACGCAGGCGGCATTGACGAAACGATCATGCCACGTATGTTCGAACCGTACGTGACGACGAAAAAAGACGGCACAGGTCTCGGACTATATATGTCTAAAATGATTGTGACAAAAATGGGCGGTAATTTGCTCGTTTCATCATCAAAAAAAGGAGCGACGTTTACGATTCGCATGCCACGAAGGGAAAGGGGAAAAGAGGTATGATTGCGGTGCAAACAGATGTCAAAGTATTATATGTCGAAGATGAGCCGAGCGCACGCGAGATGTTGACGCGTTTATTAAAACGGCGCATTCGTGAAGTAAAAATAGCGAAAAACGGTCAAGAAGCGCTCGAACTATTTACGACGTTTCACCCGGACATCGTCATTACAGATATTAAAATGCCTATATTAAATGGATTAGAGCTTATTCGCCATATTCGTGAGATGGATAAACATGTGCAAATTATTATTACGACCGCCTATGACGATAACGACTTTTTCATTCGGGCGATTGAATATGGGGTGAACCATTTTATTTTAAAGCCGATTGACCATGAAAAATTTTTGCAATCATTGCAACATTCCATTTACCAACGTCAGCTCGAGCGGGAACTAGAAAAACAAAAACAATATACGCGCACGATTATTGATTTTCAAGAAAACTTAATATGCATTTTAAATGATGAGCGATTGCTCGATTGCAATTTATCATTTCAACGGTTTTTCGGACGAGAACAAATGGAAAAACTACGCTCTGGTCAAACGCACGTATGCGATTATTTTGTGGCTGAACCTGGCTATTTTTATATAAAAGGAGAAAGGCGATGGCTTCGCCCGCTCATTGACCGCACGATTCCGTTTTTAAAAGTAAAAATGTGCAAACAAGCAGAAGAGCACGTATTTTTAGTGAAGGCGACATCGTTTCCTGATGAGCCCGAGTCGTATTTAGTCGTACTCACCGACATTACCGCGCTTGAGGAAGAAAGTAAACGGAACGAATTTTTAGCGACAAAAGATCCGCTTACCAAAACGTTTAACCGCTTAAAATTTGACGAGTTTTTTACGCGTGAAATTCATCGTGCGAAACGATATAAACATACGTTTTCCATTATTTTATTTGATATCGACCATTTTAAAAAAGTCAATGATACGTACGGACACGACGTCGGTGATGCCGTATTAGTGCGCATGTGTGAAACGATTTCGAATCGATTGCGCGACTGCGACATATTGGCGCGCTGGGGCGGGGAAGAATTTATTATTTTAGCCCCTGCGACATCGCAGGCGGGAGCGTATCGTTTAGCGGAAGCGCTTCGTCATTTAATAGCAACTGTTCATTTTCCGAAAGTTGGACATATTACGTGTAGCTTTGGCGTTTGCGAATACGAACAAGGAATGACGAAAGAGCAAATGGTTAAGCGGGCGGATGAAGCGTTATATGAAGCGAAGCGAACAGGAAGGAATCGCGTCGTCGTTAGCGAATGTATATGTTGAGGGAAGGAGATGAGATGAGATGAAAACAGCCATTGTAGCCGCATCAAGCCAAGGGCTTGGCAAAGCGATTGCGACAACACTCGTTTCACAAGGCATGAACGTCATGCTCGCTAGCCGCGATGAGCAAAAATTGCACGCGGTCGCCGAACAGCTCAACGCGCTCGGAAAAGGAAAAGCAGCCTATGTTGTCACAGACGTGACGAACAGCGCAATGATTGAACATTTAGTAGAAAAAACAGTAGAAACATTTGGTGATATTCATGTACTAGTGAATAACGCTGGCGGTCCGAAAACGGGAACGCTTGCGACGTTGACAGATGCGGATTGGCAACAAGCGTTTGAGTTAAATTTGCTCAGCTACGTGCGGCTCATTCGCGCAACATTGCCACATTTGAAAAAGACGAAAGGGAAAATCGTCAATATTGCCTCATCTTCCATTAAAGAACCGATTCCGGGCTTGCTTTTGTCGAATACGTTTCGTCTCGGCATCGTCGGTTTGACAAAAACGCTCGCACAAGAGCTTGCCCCATACGGCATTTTAATCAATGCCGTTGCTCCGGGGCGCATCGCAACGGAACGTGTCGCCTATTTAGACGAACAAAACGCCAAAAAACTCGGCATTCGCAAAGAAGAAATGGAAGCGCGCATGAAAGCGACCATTCCGCTCGGTCGTTACGGCACGCCTGAAGAGTTTGCGAACGTCGTCGCCTTTTTATTATCCGATGAAAATACGTATATGACAGGACAGTCGCTTTTAGTCGATGGCGGCATGGTCAAAGCGATTTAGAATGGAGAGAGGAACATGAAAACGATTGGTTTCATTGGACTTGGTGTCATGGGAAAAAGTATGGCGCGCAACTTGCTTCGGGCAGGCTATTCGCTCGTTGTATATACGCGCACAAAGGAAAAAGCGGAAGATTTATTAGCAGAAGGTGCAGTATGGAAAGAAACAGTAAAAGACGTCGCTCAAGTGGCGGATGTCGTCATGACGATGGTCGGTGAGCCGCACGATGTGGAACATATATACTTTGGCGATGACGGCATTTTGAAACATGTCAAACGCGGTGCGTACTTGATTGATTTTACGACATCTAAACCGTCACTGGCGGTACGCATTTATGAGGAAGCAAAGAAAAAAGGAATGTTTGCTCTTGATGCCCCTGTATCAGGTGGTGATATTGGTGCACGCGAAGGTACGTTGTCGATTATGGTCGGCGGGGACAAAGAAGCGTTTTCTGCGTGTATGCCGCTTTTTTCGCATATCGGAAAAAATATCGTTTGGCAAGGAAAAGCGGGCGCAGGGCAGCATACGAAAATGTGCAATCAAATTGCGATTGCGACAAATATGATTGGCGTATGTGAAGCGCTTGTTTATGCTGAAAAAGCAGGGTTAGACCCAGAACGCGTCTTGCAAAGCATTTCGCAAGGAGCGGCATCGAGCTGGTCGCTTTCTTATCTTGCGCCGCGCATGCTTGCTGGCGATTTCGCTCCGGGCTTTTACGTAAAACATTTTATTAAAGATATGGGCATCGCGCTTGCCGAAGCAGAAACGCTTGGTTTATCATTGCCGGGCTTAAAGCTTGCAAAACAATTGTATGAGGCGCTTGCGGAGCGCGGGGAAGAACAAAGCGGTACACAAGCGTTATATAAATGGTATAAAGAATGGTAAAAAGGTGCTTTTAGCGAGCACCTTTTTTTATGTACGATTCGATGCGGTCGAGCCCTTTTTCTAGCTCCTCCATTGCACAAGCATACGATATACGAATATATCCTTCGCCGTATGCCGAAAATGCACTTCCTGGTACGACAGCGACTTTTGCTTCTTTCGCTAGCTGTAACGCAAAATCAAATGACGAATGATGAAACTTTGTGATGGAAGGAAAAATGTAAAACGCTCCATTCGGTTTTTGAACGTCAAAGCCCATGTCACGAAGGCGCTCGTACACATATACCATTCGCTTAGCATATTGCTTTTTCATGTCGTGCGCATCGTTCATCCCAACTGTTAGCGCTTCAAGCGCTGCTCGTTGTGAAATAGATGTCGCGCATGAGACGTTATATTGATGCACTTTCAACATATGCTCAATCATCCATTTTCGCGCAAATAAAAACCCGATGCGAAACCCAGTCATCGCATGCGACTTACTAACGCCGTTAATGACGATCGTTTGGTCAGGAAGCGATGTCGCAATCGACTCGTGTTTCCCTGTAAACACCAGTTCGCTATAAATTTCATCAGAAATGACCCAAATCGGTTTGTCTTTTACAAGTTGAGCGATTTGTTGCAGTTCATCGCGTGATAACGTCATGCCTGTCGGATTAGACGGATACGGCAACACGATGCATCGCGTCCGCTCGGTCATAAGCGGTTCGATTTGCTCTGCTAATAGTTTAAAGCCTGTATGCCGCGTATCGACATATACAGGTGTTGCCCCGCATAACCGAATGATCGGTTCATATCCCGGATACACAGGGGCAGGGAGAATGACTTCGGAACCTTCTGTTAAAATCGTACGAAATGCAATATCAAGCGCTTGACTTGCCCCGACGGTAACAATGACTTCATCAGCGGTATAATGCAAGTCGTATTTCGTTTCAACAAAGCGACAAGCCGCTTCACGTAACGGTACATATCCTGCGTTATGCGTATAAGAAGTAAACTGCTCATCAAGCGCACGTTTGGTCGCTTCTTTAATATGATCGGGTGTCGGAAAGTCCGGCTGTCCGATCGTTAATGAAATCATATCTTTTTCTTGGGAAACGAGATTAAAAAACTGACGAATGCCAGAGAGTTGAATATGTTTCACACGTTCATTCATCGGAAGCGTCATCGTCTTTCACCTTTCTTCGTTTTTTTCTATTAAACAATAAAAGGTGAACGTTTCGCAATGTGTTTTGCAGAAAACGTTCACCTTATGTGCTGTTCTGTCATGTCACAGTCGATCATGCGTGTACATCCTCCAAATGACGATAGCGAGCGAGAAGCTCATTGTATTGTTGCGCGAGGGTTAGAAACAACGCTTCATTCCGTTCTTCAAGCGCCTTGTCAATATCGCGCATGAGACGCTCTCTTTCAAACCGGAATAACGCCTGTTCGATCACAAATTGTGCTGCTTGCCCATAACCATTAGCGACATCGTGTGGCTGCGATACGAGTGCCATATCATTGTACTTTTCAAACATGTTTCATTCCCCCTTAGCGAGAAGAATACTCTTCCCCCTTTTCTACATTATAAAGAGTTTTTTGTAAATTGTAAATAAAATTTTGAAAAATAAAAACAAAAAATAAAAGCTGACGAACGCCAGTTTTTTAAAAGATAAGAAAGTATAAAATTTCAGATTCATGTCTAGCTCCAAGCGCCATCGGCTCGAGTCGCTCCGTCCCACACTGCGGCGGCGACAGCCTCCTCGGTGGGACTCGTGCGCTCTTCGCCGATAGGCGGGCGCTTTTCGCTTTTCTTATATTAATAACCGTAGTCCCAGTCGATTTCTTCATCATGCCAAAGAACAGCTTCTGTTTGTTCATCGGCCACTTCTTCTAGCTGTTCTTTCTCTACATCTTCTACAATCGTTACTGTATGATCTTCTTCAAAAAGAATGGCTAACCCTTTCATTTTGACACTACCTTTCGTGTTTGTTTTCACAATCATTGTAACGCGCCATATTTGTCCACGTCTATCGTGTTCATAAAGATGTCAATGTTTTTGTTTTTTCTGAAAATAAAAATGAATGTAGTCGCTGCCATTCTTGTGTTACAATACATGTGGAACGACCATCATGGAGGCATCACATGTTTGTTGCGATCATTAAACCACTCGTTGTCAATATTACCATTTTATTTTCACTCATTTTTAATGCCAACTTATTTTTTCCGTTTCGAAGAAAAATGATGCTCACATGGAAACAAAAGATGATATACGGTGTTGTTTCTTCATTCACCGCTATATTATGCATGATGTATCCAATCCAACCACTTGCAAAAACAAACTTCGATTTTCGCATGATCGTCATTTTAGTGACAACATTATATATCGGAAAAACCGCAGGGCTGTTATGCACATTTACCGTTGTCATCGTTCGTTTCATCATTGGAGGTCCATTTGCTTATGTCGGTTCGGCGGTGTCCGTATTTGCCTACGTCGTCGGTATGATGTTTCGTACGTCTTTTTTTAACGTAAAAAGAAAAAAATTATATGGACTCATGATCGTTTTCATTTATCTTATTTTGTATGTCGCAACGATTATATACGCCGTTCCGCCGCTTCCTTGGCGATTTTATGTTGTATATTTTTCGTTTTTTATCGCCATGTTTGTCGCGCTTATTTACGTGATTGAACGGCTCATTCAATTTAACGAGCAGTTTGATGATATGATTTACGTCGATAAACTAGCCACTGTCAGCGAAATGGCGGCATCTTTCGCTCATGAAATTCGCAATCCGCTTACAACGGTGCGCGGCTTTGTCCAATTTTTAAGCGAAGATACGACTGATGAAAACGTGAAAAAATTTGCTCCCGTCATTTTAGAAGAATTAGATCGAACGAATCAAATTATTACCGAATATTTAACATTAGCTAAACCAACGCCGTTTGAACGACAAAAAGTGAACATCGATGACGTTTTATATACATCTGTTCATTTGTTAAGTCCGCTCGGTGCGATGGCAAACGTATCGTTGCAGCTATATACGGAAGGGAAAAGCGATGTGTATGGCGATAAACATTATTTAAAACAAGCGCTATTAAACGTCATAAAAAACGGAATGGAAGCAATTGAATACGGCGGGGTCGTGACGATTCATAAAACAGTCAATGAAAAAGAAAAAGAAGTCATCATTACGATTTCTGACACCGGAAAGGGAATGACGGAAGAACAGTTAAAAAACATCGGCTTGCCGTATTATACGACAAAATCGAAAGGTACAGGGCTTGGTAGTATGATTACAGCCCGTCTGATTCGCCAAATGGGGGGAACGATTACATATGAAAGCCGCTTGAACGTCGGAACGACTGTCACGATCACATTGCCATTGTACGAAGGGGATTAGTCCCCTTCTTTTTGTATATAAGAAAGAAATACATGTAACGTCTCATGAAGAAACGTCGGTAATGGCTCCGTAATATGTGAAAAGATCCATAACTGTAATGCGCCAACGTATAATTGGACTGCCATTAAAGCAAGCGATGAGGACGAGTGTCTCGTTCGAATATCGCCACATCGTTTTCCTTCTTCAAACAAATGTACAAGCATATGAAGCAAAGGGGTAAATGGAAACGTTTGTTTAGAAGTATATATATGTAAAACCGATTTCGTCACTTTACGTCCAAGCTGCTCGTGCATCATTGTCAGTTCATAAAACAGTCGCTCCATTCGTTCACGCCAATGCTCATGTTCATTGTTTTTCATTTTTTCATATACACGCTCGACAGACGAAAAAAATACGCTTTGCAATACGTCTTCTTTCGTGCGGAAATAATTGAAAAATGTCCCTTTTGCGACGCCTGCTTCGTTTGTAATTTGCAAAACGGTCGTTTCATCGTATCCTTGTTTTTGAAACAATTGAAGTGCCGTTTGTTGCAACAATAGTCTCGTTTGCTTTTTTTGTCGCTCTCGTTTCATCATACATCCTCCGCGATGATTATATATTTTTATTATAGTGATTTTTACCTAGGAATAAAGTAATATTTATATAGATTGAAAGTTTTGTTTAGACATGTATCATTCGCATATATATGGAAAGACACATAAAAAGGGGGAATGGTGCATGTGGGGCGTTGATTCAGCTGCGAAAGTGACGGAAGCGTTGCTTGCATGTGTGAGACGGGAATATGGTTTTCCGAAATTTTGGGGAAGATATGTGACGACCGTGCCGAACGTATCGGACGGGTTGACAAAAGAAGAAATCGCTTTTCTGCGCAGAAACGGGATACAAATTGCACCGATTTACAATGCATTTCGTGAGGCGACACAATACGAAAAAGGAAGGACAGCAGCAAGAAATGCCATTTTCCATGCGCGCAGACTAGGTATTCCGAAAAACAAAGTCATTTTTGCGAACATTGAAGATGAATTTGCGGTGGACGCTGCATGGATTCGTGCGTGGGTCGATACGTTTTATCCGAGCGGATATCGTCCAGGCATGTATGCAAATCCAACGAAAGGCGCATTCGGTGAAGCATATTGTGAAGCGGTAAAAAACGATGAACGTGTGGCACAACAAACGATCATATGGAGCTCTGATCCGCGCCCTGGAACGACACCAGCAACAAAAGCGCCAACGTTTCGACCGAACGTGCCAAACTGCCGCGCGAACGTTTGGATATGGCAATACGGACGCGATGCGGACCGTTGCGCGATCGATACAAACGTCGCCAATCGAAAAGTAAGCGAGTTTTTATACTAAAATTTTTTCCGTCCCATAGAAGAAGTATGATAAAATAAGCAGTAAATGATGTCGATGGAGGTTTTTTTATGGAAAATAAAAACGGAATTTTATTAGAAAGCGGGACGAATGAACTAGAAATTGTCGAATTTTTAATTGGGGACAACCGATTTGCCATTAATGTCATTAAAGTGAAAGAAATTATTCAACCGATTGCGCCAACGAAAGTGCCACACGCGCATCCGTACATTGAAGGGATTATTGAATTGCGCGGCGAGGTGCTTCCGCTCATCGACTTAGCGAAAGCGCTCGGCTTTGGGCCATCGAACAATCCAGCGCAAGATAAATATATTGTCGCACAGTTTAATCAACAAAAAGTTGTGTTTCACGTCCATAACGTCACACAAATTCATCGCATATCATGGAAACAAATTGAAAAACCGTCGCAAATGTATCAAGGATTAGAAAGTCAAATTATCGGCGTTGTGAAGTTAAACGGAAATATGATTTTACTTCTCGACTTTGAAAAAATCGTTGTAGACATTAATCCACAATCCGGCATTAACGTCGAACGCGTGAAAAAGCTAGGCAAGCGTGAGCGGTCAAATAAAAAGCTAATCGTTGCCGAAGATTCACCGCTATTACGTAAACTACTTCACGATACGCTCTCTGAAGCGGGATATGTATACGTCGAGTTTTTTGAAAACGGTGAAGATGCGTTCAACTATTTACAATCGATCGTTCAAAAAGGAAAGCCGGTTGAAGGCGAAGTACAGTTAGTCATTACCGATATTGAAATGCCACAAATGGACGGCCATCATTTAACAAAACGTATTCGAGAAGATGAAAAATTAAAACATTTACCAGTTATCATTTTCTCTTCTTTAATTACAGACGATCTTCGTCATAAAGGGGAACGCGTCGGAGCGACAGCACAAGTAAGTAAACCTGAAATTGCCGAGCTTGTCCAAATGATCGATCAACACATTTTATAAGTAGTAGGGGATCACTATGGATCGTTATGAAAAATATCGCCAACATTTTTTAAAAAATATTCGCAAACGGTTAGAAGAATGGGAAAACGTTGATGAAATCGGCCATCAAGACGTTTATCGCCTTCTTCACTCCATCGCAGGCACAGCTGCGATGATCGGCATGCACGACATCGGAAACTATGCGCGCAAGTTAATGGAGCAGTGGGGAGAAAATGAAGAGAAAAAGTGGAAAGCGTCAGATGTGAAAGAGCGGCTCGCCCCGCTTTTTCAACTTTGTTACGAACAACAAATTGGGGACGTGTCACAAGGTGAACAAGGAACGAAACAAGGCGATGAACCGACCGTTTTGCTCATTGATGATGATCCGTCGTTTTTAATGTATGTGAAAGAACATCTGGAACAAAACGGTTGGTATGTCGTGGCGATTGCCGATCCTGTCAAAGCGGTCGCGTCGTTTTATGACGTTCGTCCAGATTGCGTCGTTATCGATATTCATATGCAAACGAAAACAGGATTTGAAGTATTAACGTTTTTAAAAGAAAAATTAAAACAACAATTCGTTCCGATGGTTATGGTCAGTATCGATGACCGAAAAGAGACGCGCATGAAAAGCTATGAAATGGGTGCGGACGACTTTATTCCGAAGCCATTTGACATCGATGAATTTATCGTGCGCATTCATAGGCAACTCGAGCGAAAACAATTAATTGATGAGCTGCTTTTATTAGATGAGTTGACGCATGTGTATAACCGAAAATATTTAAAACAAGCATATGAGCAATTAAAAAGCGACTGGCATCGTACGCATGAACCGTTTTGTTTAGCGGTGCTCGATATTGACCATTTTAAACGAGTAAACGATCAATACGGGCATTTAATTGGCGATGTCGTCTTAAAACAATTCGCCCAATTTTTAAAAACGAACGTTCGTGCGTACGATATCGTCATTCGTTTCGGTGGGGAAGAATTTATTGTTTTATTGCCAGCGACAGACGCAAGCGAAGCGTTTCTCGTGTTTGACCGCCTGCGTGAACAATTTGAACGCATTCCGTTTCAATCTGGAGACACGACGTTTTCGTGCACGTTTTCAACAGGCATCGTGGAAGTCAACGACCCGTCCAAACCGATTGGGTATTGGATTGAGCTCGCAGATTCTGCGCTATATGAAGCGAAAAATACAGGAAGAAACTGTGTCGTGCTTGCGAAGCAACAAAAAGCATCGTATCGCCGTACGGTGAAAGTAGCGATTGTCGATGACGATGCGATCGTGCGCGCCATTGTGGCCGACGTCGTTCAAAAAATGTTTGCGAAAGAAAAAGTGGCGCTTGATTTACGTGCATTTAAAGACGGCGAACAGTTTATTACATCGGAGTGGCATCGTGGAAAAGAATCGTGTCTCGTCATTTTAGACGGCGTCATGCCGAAAATGGATGGACTGGAAGTGTTGCAACAATTAAGAAGCCAAAAAGACTCATCAAGATACAAAGTCATTATGTTAACGGCACGAAAAAGCGAACACGATATTGCCCGCGCCCTTGAGCTTGGCGCAGACGACTATATAACCAAACCGTTTAAATTGCTTGAGCTTGAAGCAAGAATACGACATATGTTAAAAAGGATGAATTAGTTGTGTCCGATTCACTTATTTTGTTTGCGTGGATTGTCATAAGCTTATCGTTGCTGCTTACCGTTATGTTTTCGTATCTTGTGACCCAAAAGGTGAAAGAAAATCGGTGGAGAAAGGAAGTCGAATCGTATAAATCGTTATATGAACCGATTTTACTTCGGTATTTATTCGATGGTCAACATGTACCTCCACCGCTCGTTTCTGCTCAATATGTGGCGATGATGGAGTTGCTTGACCATTTCCTTCTTGTCCTTGATAACGGAGTGAAAGAGCGAGCTACGCTTTTAGCCGAACAATATTTGTCTACGTATTTGCAAAAGCAGCTACATCATCGACGATTAGGAAGACGGATGAATGCGCTTTTTTATATTGAAGATTTTCAACTCGCTTCTTTTCTTCCTGAGTTAGAGAAACGATATGATGCCGAGGAAACAACGACGATGGAAAAGCGCCAACTGTTGAAAATGTTTGCGCTTTTTCGCCATCCGCACGTATATGCATATATGAAACGTGTAGACGAATCGTTTACACAATTCGACTATCGTCTCATTTTGTCGCGTATGGATGATCGTATGTTTACGAAAATGGTTGACTATTTTTTTGATTGGAACGAAAAAATGCAATATGCATTAATTGATATGATTGGCATTATGCAAAAATGGGCTCACATTTCATTTTTACGTACATTGCTTCAACATGAACAAAGTGAGTATCGCATTCGCGCTTTAAAAGCGTTAGCTGAAATGGCGTTTCCGCTTGAAGATGACCAACTTCGCATTCATTTATATTCCGAAGTTTGGCAAGAGCGGCTGATGGCGCTTCGTTTATGTGCGCGCATTCGTCAACATACGCTGATCGACACCATTAAACAGTTAATGAAAGACCGCGTATTTGCCGTTCGATCACAAGCGGCAGAAGCGTTGTTGCGCATGCCAAACGGGTTGGCGATGCTCGAACAAATCGCCCAAACATCAGACGATCCGTATGCGCGCGATATGGCGCTTGAATGGTTAGAAAGAGGGCGAGAAGATGATTAAATTTGCAGCGATGTTCGTTTTTTTCTTTATGATTGCAGTCATCGTTTTTTATACGTTTTTACTCGTCGTCTCGATCGTGCAATTGCGTCGCATGTACGAGTTAGACGGATGGGAACCGTATGAAGAAATGCTCGATGTCAGTTATACAAAACCAGTTTCCATTTTAGTGCCTGCTTACAATGAAGAAGCTGGTATTTTTGCGACGGTGCGCTCTCTTTTAAGCATTGAATATCCGCAATATGAAATTGTCGTCATTAACGACGGTTCAACAGACGACACGCTTGAGCGGCTGAAACGAGATTTCGATCTTGTTGAAATGAAGCGCGTCATTCGTCAGCAGTTAAAAACGAAACGTGTGTGCGCGGTATACCGCTCGCGTAAGTTTTCTCATTTATTCGTCATCGACAAAGAAAACGGCGGCAAAGCTGATGCGTTAAATGCCGGCATTAACTTTTCCTCTTATCCATACGTTTGTTCCATTGACGGCGACTCGGTCATTGAACGTCGCGCCTTTTTAAAAGTCATGAAACCTATTATTGATTCGGACGAAGAAGTGATTGCTTCGGGCGGAAGTGTGCGCATCGCCAACGGCTGTGACATTGAAAAAGGGGAAGTCATTCGCATCGCCCTCTCTCGTCAACCGCTCGTTGTCATGCAAGTGATCGAATATTTGCGCGCCTTTTTAATGGGGCGTATCGGGCTAAGTCGCCACAATTTATTGCTCATTGTTTCAGGTGCTTTCGGTGTTTTTTCAAAACAATGGGTCATTCGGGCGGGCGGATATGCGCATACCGTCGGAGAAGATATGGAACTTGTTGTCCGTCTTCATCGCCTTATAAAAGAAACAGATGCCGATAAAAAAATTGTGTACGTGCCTGATCCGGTTTGTTGGACGGAAGCGCCAGAGTCGATGACCGACTTACGTAAACAACGTCGCCGTTGGCATCGCGGATTATTTGAAAGCCTTTGGCTTCATCGTCGCATGTGGTTTAACCCGCGTTATGGGTCGATTGGACTCATTTCCCTGCCGTATTTTTTACTCATCGAATTTTTTGGACCTGTCGTCGAACTATTTGGTTACATCCTCATGATCATCTCACTCATCTTAGGCGACATATATATCGAATTTGCCATTTTGCTATTTCTCGTTTCCGTTTTATACGGTTCGATGTTTTCCATGGCTGCCGTGTTGTTAGAAGAATGGACGGTCCGAAAATTTTCAACCGTTTCCGATGTTGCGCGCCTCTTTTTTTATTCGTTGACAGAGACGTTATGGTATCGTCCGCTTACTGTATTATGGCGCTGTGAAGGAATTGTTGATGCGCTTTTAAAAAGAAAAGGATGGGGAGAAATGAAAAGAAAAGGTGTGTCGAAGTGATGAAACGACAGCGATGGCTCATTGGATATGTAGTATGTATTTTTCTTGCCATTTCTTCACCGTATTGGCTGTGGAAAATGAAGCCTGAAACAACGTTGAACATGCTCATCGTCAATAAAACGGTTCCAGATGAAACGTATCGCGAACATGAAGGGCTCGTTTGGCTATTAAATCAACAAAAATATGTGAAGTCAAACGGGGAGCGTTATGAGTTAAATAAAGATTACGTTGGTTTTGTACCGAACGGGAAAAAAGAACGACCGTGGCCGGCATCGTTACAACCGTACGATGTCATTTATGTGGCAGATACGTACGGTGTATATGAACAAGATTTTACAGAAGAAAAAAAGAAAGGGAAACGCTCGAAAAAAGTGTATGGCGGATTGACAGAACAAGAAGTCAGTCGCTTGCACGATGCGATGTTTGAAGGAAACAAAACGCTCATTGCAGAATTTAACTCATTTGCAAGCCCAACGGATCGAGCTGTTCGTAATAAATTTTACGCGTTATTAAACGTCGAATGGACGGGCTGGATTGGCCGTTATTTTCCGAAGCTGGAAGATGACGAAGTGCCTGTATGGGTGAAAGAAAACTACGAAAAACAATACAACAAACGATATACATTTACCGGACCGGGCTATGTGTTTGTCGATGAGTATGATCGGCTCGTCATTTTAAATAAAAAAGAAATCGGAAAACGAGGGGTTCTTTTCACTCCGACAGATAAAGGGAAAAAAGAACTTCGGATTGACGGTTCGATTCCATATTCATATTGGTTTGATATTGTTAAGCCGCTAGACGACGATGAAGTGTTAGCGACATATACGCTTTCGTTATCGGAAAGCGGAAAAGAAAAATTACGAGCGATCGGCTTGCCGACGACATTTCCAGCAATCGTTCATCACCGTAACAAGCAATACGATGCGTACTATTTTTGTGGCGATTACGCCGATCAACCAGATGTGCCAAACATTTATCAAACCGTCGGCATCGATATATGGCGGAAATGGACGACGCGTCACGATCCAAACAGCACCGTCTCGTTTTATTGGAAAGCATATGTTCCGGTGATGAAAACGATTTTGGAGCATGTACATGATGGGGAGAAACAAACGAACGAGCCCGTCATTGCAAAAACAGACGACGGCATTCAACTTGCTGGACGAGTTGGAGAGCAATATATTCAAATTTATAAAAATGGAAAATGGGAAAATATGTTGTTAAAAGGAGTGAATATGGGCATCGCGAAACCGGGTCATTTCCCGGGTGAAACAGCGATTACGAAAGAAGAATATTTTCGATGGTTTAAACAAATTGGCGCGATGCATGCCAACGCCGTTCGGGTGTATACGATTCATCCGCCCGCATTTTATGAAGCATTTTATGAATATAACAAAATCGCAAAACAGCCTTTATATTTATTCCATGGTGTTTGGGTCAATGAAGAAACATTTTTACGAACAAACGATGCGTTTGCGAAAGACAATACAGAGGAATTTGTTGCGGAAATGAAGCGAACGATTGACATCGTTCATGGAAAAGCAATCATTCCAGCTCGCCCGGGTCATGCAAGCGGCGTATATCGTTACGATATTTCGCCATATGTGCTCGGTTGGATTTTTGGTGTCGAATGGGAACCGACCGTTGTTTATGCAACAAACACGAAACATGCCGGCTTGTCAGATTATCAAGGGGCGTACGTGTATACAAAAGGGGCTTCACCGTTTGAAATTTGGCTTGCGCGCATGATCGATGAAGCGATTGCTTATGAAACAAAAACGTACGGTTGGCAACGTCCGGTGAGCTTTACAAACTGGGTGACGACCGATTTGTTGACACATCCGAGCGAACCGTTAGAAAAAGAAGATTTTGTGTCCGTCAACCCGAACGTCATTTATACGACAAACGCTATGCATAGCGGCTTATTTGCGTCGTATCACATTTACCCGTATTATCCAGACTTTTTAAACTATGAGCCGAAATATGTCAATTACATTGACCATCGTGGCAAGAAAAACAACTATGCCGGTTATTTGCACGATATGAAGCAAGTACATCGCATGCCAATTGTTGTCGCGGAATTTGGTGTACCATCATCACGCGGTATGACGCACCGCAACGTATACGGGATGAATCAAGGATTTCATTCCGAGCAACAGCAAGGCATGATCAACAAAAAACTATTCGAAGATATTGTGCACGAAAACATGGCAGGCGGATTTATTTTCACATGGCAAGATGAATGGTTTAAACGAACGTGGAACACGATGGATTACGACAATTCCGATCGTCGTCCATTTTGGTCAAACGCGCAAACGAACGAACAACAATTTGGTTTATTAAGTTTTGATCCTGCGAAAAATGAAACGATGATGATCAAAGTCGATGGCAGAAAAGAAGATTGGGCATTTCAACAAATCGCGCCAGCGTTTCAACAAAACGGTCGTGCGCTATATATGACGAGCGACGAACGATACGTGTACATTCGTTACGACACCACTGTAAAGCAAAACAAAGACGTATATCTTTTATTTGACACGATCAATAATCAAGGACAATCAACGATTCTCGACGTGCCAAATGTCAAAACAGAAGGCGTCGATTTCGTTCTCCATTTACGCGGTGAAAAAGAAGGACGATTATGGATTGATAGTTATTACGATTCGTTTTATTATCATTATGGACATGTTTTAAATATGATTGATCGCCTGCCGTATGCGAACAAAAAAAATAACGGCGTGTATCATCCGATTCGCTTAACATTAAATAAAAAACTACAAATTAAAGGGAAAACATACCCATTCGACTTTTATGAAACAGGCGTCATGACGTTTGGCACAGCGAATCCGAGCGATGAAGCATACAATTCATTAACAGACGTGAGCGTCAGCAAACAAAAAGACGGATATGAAATTCGCATTCCATGGGCGCTGTTAAATATGAAAGACCCGAGCATGCATGAAGCGATGGGGGATATGTGGCAAGAAGGGTTGGCGAGCAGCCGAACGATTGATGGTATTCGCGTCGGTGTATATGAAGATGGATTTTCGTATCCAGCAAAAGAAGGACATATGTTAGATGCCACATATTTTTATACGTACACATGGGACCGTTGGGAAGAGCCGACGTATCACGAACGGTTAAAACGTTCATACGAAATCGTGAAACAAACATATAAGAAAGTTGAAGGGGAGTAACAATAATGGCAAAAATTTTATTAGCAGAAGATGAAGAAGTATTGCGCATGCTTGTCGTCGATACGTTAGAAGATGAAGGACACGACATTGATGAAGCGTGCGATGGGGAAGAGGCGATTGAAATGATTCAACAAAATGATTATGACTTAATTTTGCTTGATTATATGATGCCAATATATACCGGCTTAGAAGTCATTCAACAAGTACGAAATATGCCCGATAAAAAACATGTAAAGATTATGATGCTGTCGGCAAAAAGCCAACAAGCCGACCAGCAACGCGTACTAGAGGCGGGGGCGGATTACTTTATGGCAAAGCCGTATAGCCCGCTAGAACTTGTGCAACGAATCGAGGCGATTTTACATGGAGAAGATGCGTAACTATTTTAGGAAAAGCTTAGCAAGACAATTTGTTGTGCTTGTGACAACTTTTTTATTCGTCTTTGTCATCGGTGCCGTATCCGTTTTTGTTTATCAGTCATCGCTGACGACATCATTTGAACAAAAAAAGAATCAAATCGAAACGAAGATGAAATACGCTCAAGAAATCGAACGGGCGTTTAATCAAGCGTTTTCTGATGCGCGCGGCTATTTAGCGTTTAACCGAAAAGAGTTTAAATTAAGCATTTTCCGCGAACAAGAAAACGTACAAACGGCGCTTGATGCGCTCGAACTCGTCGCAACGACAAAAGATGATACACAATTTATTTTAAAGGCGCGCCAGTTTGCTAATTACTATTTCGTTCAGCTCGTTCCACAAGCGATCGAAGCGTTTGAAAACGGCAATATACAAAAAGTATTAAGCTTATCGGAAAATGGTGGTACGGCGTCCATTGAACAATTTCAATTTCAAATGAAAACGTATAAAAATAAATTAACGGAACAGCTTGATGCGGAATTTCAACAATTGCGTAATGCTCAAACGACCGCGCAAACGGCATTTATTTTATTCATCGTTATGATTTTAGCTATTTTAATTACGATCGCGCGCATCATGATGAAAAAAATCGGAAGACCACTCAACGAACTTGCGAAAGTCGCTGAAAAAATCGCAAACGATGAACAAGTCGTTTATGACATGCAAGAAACGATTAAACGAGAAGATGAGATCGGCAAATTAGCTAATGCTTTCAAAAAAATGTTAATGAGCATTCAAGAAAAAGAAGAAAGTTTAATGGCGCACAACGAAGAGTTGCTCGCTCAACAAGACGAACTAGAAGTACAACAAGCGGAGCTTGAACAAGCGCTTGAAGCGATGCAAGCGCGCGAAAAAGAGTTAAAACGGCACAACGATTTTATTAACGGATTATCGAACTCGCTTGATAAACAAGAAGTATTAAAAAATATCGTTTGCAATATGGCGCGTGTGATGGAAGCGGACCGCGGCATGATCGTATTAATGAACGATGAACAAACGCACGCCTCGTTCGGTTTATCAGAAGAAGGCGTCCATCAGTTTTTAACGTATATATATAACGGCTTACATCAACGATTGTTTGAACAAAAAAGGCCGTTTATGCTAAAACGCGAACTCGTACCGTCTGAAAAAGGATATCATGAAGAAACGATGTATGTGCATGACGTCTTTTTACCTGTGTTATCTAATGAAAACGACGTACAAGCGATTTTAGTATTTAGCCGTTTTGGCGGACCGTTTTCGGACGAAGACATTCAAGAATATGTCGGCTTAACGAAACAAATATCGATTTCATTGCAAAAAATTGCGCTATATGAACAGTCCGAACAGGCGCGCGAAACGGTGCAACATATTTTAAATACGGTACAAGAAGGGATTCATTTCGTTGATCGTGACGGCCATAGCGTGATGGTAAATAAACAAATGGTTACCTTGCTTCGAAAAGAAACGATTGCTGAACTAGAAGGAGCAAGTTATGAACAATGGGCGCGCGGTTTAGTTGAACAGTCTGATGCGGACAAAAAGCTATGCGATTATTTACGAGCCATTATTTTTAACGGTGATGAAGAACATGAACCGTTTGTATATCATTTACCGCAAAAACGAAAAGTGATGCAAGTGTACGCCAAACCGTTATATCGCAACGGTGAACGGCAAGGAACGGTATTCGTTCATCGCGATATTACGAAACAATTTGAAGTCGATCAAATGAAATCAGAATTTGTTAGCACCGTCAGCCACGAATTGCGCACGCCACTTTCAAGCGTGCTCGGCTTTACGGAACTGATGTTAACGAAAGAATTAAAACCAGAACGTCAAAAAAAATATTTAACAACCATTTACCAAGAAGCGAAGCGGTTAACTGCGTTGATTAACGACTTTTTAGACGTGCAACGAATGGAGTCTGGAAAACAAACGTACGATAAAAAATATGAAGATATCGTATCTATTATTGAAAGTGTGATCGAAACGCAAAAAGTAAATACGAAAATCCATCAGTTTCATTTCCAAAAAGAAACGGATAAAACGACGGTGCTTGGCGATCGCGATAAACTCGCCCAAGTGTTTACCAATTTAATAAGCAATGCGATCAAATATTCGCCAGAAGGCGGAAACATTACAGTGCGAATGTACGAGCGAGGCAACCGCTTATGCATCGACGTGCAAGATGAAGGATTAGGCATTCCTGAAGAAGCGTTGCCAAATTTATTTACGAAATTTTATCGCGTCGATAACTCCGACCGTCGCCGCATCGGCGGAACAGGTCTAGGACTTGCGATCGTCAAAGAAATTGTAAAAGCACACGAAGGGGAAGTAAGCGTCACGTCCGAATTGAAAAAAGGAAGTACGTTTACGGTATCGCTTCCGCTTGTTACCCTTGCGAACGCAGAAGAAGAGGAGCGCGACAATTACGAAAAGTACGCGCATGCGCACGTCATTATTGTCGAAGATGACGAACATTTAGCGGCGTTATTAGAAGCGGAATTAAAAGATAGCGGTTTTCGTGTCAAACATGTGAAAGAAGGAAAAGAAGCGATTGCCCTCATTCAAAATGAAAAACCAGATGCAGTCGTTTTAGATATTATGTTAGAAGAGCACGACGCATCTGGTTGGGACGTGTTAAAAGCGTTAAAACAAAACGAACATCTTTCTAATATTCCAATTATTATTTCTTCCGCGTTAGAAGAACGAGAAAAAGGGATGGCGCTCGGGGCAAGTAGCTATTTAGTCAAACCGTATCAACCGAGCCAACTATCGAAAATGATTTTACAAATGTTGTTGAATAAAGAACGACAAGGGGAAATTTTTATTCCAATGCCGAAAGAGGAAGCCGAATAAGGTTTCCTCTTTTTTGTATAAAAACGGGCAGTTATTACAAACTAGTAAAAAACGAAGCGGAAGAAAAAGGGGACAACATCATGTGGTTTACGAAAAAAAATCGAGTCGATGATGTCGCGAAACTGCTCGCTCATTCACCAGATTTCATGTGCCGGCGCATTCGATGTCAAGGAAAAATCGTTAACGTTTTATTTTTAAGTAATTTAATTAACCACGACCATCTCCAACAAAACGTTTTAGCGTTTATTCATGAACAAAAAAACATTTCCATTGACGAGCTCGCTCGTTGTTTGCCGATTGGCGCAATACGTATATGTGAAACAGAAAAAGAAATGGCATCCGCTATACGTGACGGCTGGGCAGTTATTTCTATTGAAAAAGAGAAGCGTACGCTTGCTGTCAACATCGCTGAAAAAGTCGAACGGTCGCTTGAAAAAGCAGAAACGGAGTCGCTCGTTTTAGGACCGAAAATATCATTTACCGAGTCAATTGATACAAATATTCGCATTTTACGTCAAAACATTACAGATAAACATTTAGTAACGGAAAAAGTGGAAATTGGCGAACGCAACAAACTTGAAGTGCGCGTCGTCTATATTCAAGACATTGCGGATGAAACGAACGTTCAAACCGTAAAACAACGACTATCGGAGTTGCGTATTGATGAGGTCATTGATAGCTCCGTATTAGCTCAACTGTTAGACGATCATGCATACACCATTTTTCCACAATATTTATTAACAGAACTTCCTGACCGATTAGCGTATAGCTTAATGAGAGGGCGCATCGGCATTTTTGTTGATCGCAGCCCGACGGTCATTGTTTGTCCGACGACGTTTTTTAGCTTTTTTGAAACGACGGAAGATATTTATTTACGTTGGACGATGAGCACGATTTTGCGCGCTGTTCGTATGCTCGGTATTTTTGCTTCTATCTTTTTATCGCCACTTTATGTCGCTGTCATTACGTATCATTATGAAGTCATCCCTTCTGCTTTGTTGTTGACGATTGGAGAGTCACGTTCACGTGTACCATTCCCTCCTGTCATTGAAGCGTTATTTCTTGAATTTATGATTGAGCTGTTGCGCGAAGCAGGCGCACGCTTGCCAACAAAAGTTGGTCAAACGATGGGTATCGTCGGCGGTATCGTTCTCGGACAAGCGGCGGTCGATGCGGGTTTTACAAGCAACGTCCTCATTATTATCGTTGCGTTAAGCGCGCTCGGCTCATTTACTGCACCAAGCTATGAAATGGGCGCAACGATTCGCATTTTACGCTTTCCAATCATTTTACTTGCAGCGCTTTGGGGACTTATTGGTATTTTTATTGGCGTGAGCCTTTTGCTTATTCATTTATTGAAGCTGACATCGCTTGGAAGACCGTACTTGTCGCCTGTTTATCCGTTTCGTTTTGCAGATATCAAATATTCGCTCATTCGTTTGCCAATTAAATTTTATGGCGAACGTCCGAAGACGAACCGTCCAAAAAACTCTCGCCGCTTTTCATGGCGGGAAGCAATGAAACGAAAGGATTTGGATGAATAATGAAAACGCCACGCGAACGGCTATCGATTAACGCTTATCTCGTTTTTTTTCTCGTTCATACCGCACAAATGGGACTTGGGATTGTCGGTGTGCAGCGCGTCATTTTCGTTGAGGCGCGTCAAGATGCGTGGATTGCTGTTTTGCTGAGCGGCTTATGGATTCATCTCGTCGTTTTCGTCATATATCAAACGTTAAAACAAACAGAGCACGACAACATTTTTTCGCTTCATACGTTCGTTTATGGGCGTGTGTTTGGCTGGATGGTGAATGCTGCAGTTGTCGTTTATTTTTTAATGGCATATACGTCCATTTTGCTTGGTTATGTTGAAATGGCGTTAACGTGGATGTATCCTGACTTTCCGCTTTGGGGCGGGGCGCTTATTTTAGTTGTGTTAACCGTATATGCACTATACGGCGGGGGATTTCGTCTCGTAGCAGGTGTCAGTTTCATCACATTTTTTATGACGATTTGGATTATCATCGTTTTTTTTCAACCGCTGAAATACGCGGAATGGATTCGTTTATTGCCGATTTTTGAAGCGACGCCGAAACAAATGGCAAACGGCGTATTAAAAACAGCATATACGATGCTCGGGTTTGAAGTATTGTACATTATTTATCCGTTTGTTAAAGAAAAAGGACGCGCCCATCGTTACGCCCAACTTGGCGTGTTGCTGACAACATTTCTTGTAGCTTCCGTGACGATCATTGCGATTGTTTTTTTTAGCCCGAAGCAACTCGAAGTGACGATTTGGGCGTCGTTATCGATGTTTACCATCGTTAAATTTCCGTTTATTGAGCGATTTGAATATGTCGTCATTCCGCTTTGGCTTCTCGTCATTTTACCGAATTTACTCATGTTTATGTGGGCGATGACGCGCGGCGGAAAAGCGCTTTTTCACGTCAAACAAAAATATTTGCTGTTTGTTTTTGGGCTCATGTCTTTTTTTGTTGCCATTTTATTTAAACGAAGGGCAACGATTAACGAATTTATTGATCAAGTCGGATGGTACGGCTTTTGGTTAAGTTTCGTATATCCATTTATTTTGTATATGCTTGTCAAATACAAAGCATGGATGAGGGAGAAAAAACAATGAAATGGCTACTCATGTTTACATTATTGCTTTCTGGCTGTGTACAACCGCGCGTGTTAGAACGGCAAGGCATTATTACCGCTGCTGGGTTTGATAAAGAAGGAAAACAATATAAAGGGGCATCTGTCATGCTTTCGTTTCAAACGACCGGTTCGTCGATGTCAGAAGTCATTGAAGCGACAGATGTCACGAGCAAAGGAGTGCGTCAAGATTTAGAAGCGCAAACGAGCCACGATTTAGGGTCAGGGCAAATTCGTGTCGCTGTATATGGAAAAGAACTAGCAGAAAAAGAAGGAATTTATTCATTAACAGATACGTTGCAGCGCGATGCGAATATTGGCTCGCTCGTTTATTTAGCTGTTGGTGATCCGAGTGCTGTTGATATTATCAAGAGTAAAAAAACGGAGGATACGCCTGATATCGGAACGTATTTGTATCGTCTAATTGAAAAAAATGCAAAAACAGAATCGGTATTAGCGGCAACGCTTTATGAATTTATTGCCCATTATTATGACGTAGGAAAAGACCCGACGTTACCATGTTTAACGTTGCGCGATGGGAAGCCCATTATTCAGCATGTCGCTTTATTTAAAGGCGATCGGTACGTTGGAAGGGCGAGTTTAGATGAAAGTTTTTATATTAAGTTATTAGCATCTGGACGTAACGTCGGCATTAAAAACGTCCCGTTGCTCGTTGATGACATTTCACCGCTTATCGTGAAAAAGCGTGGAAAAAAAGTGAATATCGTTATGAACGAAATTCGCACGAAGCGAAAAATTACACTCGTCAGTCAAAAACCAACGCCGCATTTTCGTGTCACAGTAAAAATGCAAACAGAAATTTTAGAGATGTCTGAAAAAATGAAACCGATTATGCAAGCCAATATTCACGTTTTAGAACGAGCAATCGAAAAACAAATGAAAAAAGAAATCGAGCAGTTATTAGCGAAATTAAAATCATACAAAACCGATCCGATCGGATTTGGGCAAATATACGACCACTCCGTGCGCAAATTGCAATTGACGCCAAAGCAATGGGACAAGTTGTATCAAGATACACAAATTGATGTCGATGTGAACGTATCGATTTTACGAACAGGAACAATTGACTAATTTGTATTTCTTCATGAAAAAATATTTTCAATTGTTGAACCATATGTTTTAATAAAGAGGGAGGGAAGAAAACAAAAAGCGAGGATTACAACATGAGTGAACAGCAGTTTCTGTACCAACACCCTCCATTTGCGAAATGGAAGGCCGTTGGGCAACAGTTTGACCAATATGCCATTTTTTTTATTACGAATGAAGACGGAACGATTGTGTATATGGACGATTCGTTTATGAACCAGTTGTCACGTCGTTACGGAGTCGTCCAACAGTTTGTTGACAGCGCCCATGAAGTTGTGGCTACATTACATACAAACGATGCGTTTCGCGGCAAAACCGTTGTCGATCATCGTCCTGCGTATATGCACGTATATTCGTTCCATTCGCACTTCATTTGGACAGGTTGCTTTTTATTCGATCACGATGATTCGGATATATTAACAGGTGTGCTATCGTACGATGCATTTAGCGACATGCTTCGTGCGCGCATGAATAAACGTGAACCGTTTGCGTTATTATCGCTCAATTTAGATCGTTTTAAATTTATTAATGATTTAATTGGCTATGAGTGTGGAAACGAATTATTAAAACAAGTGGCCGAGCGTTTGCGTCGCTATGAAGAGAGCATCGTCGCAAGACAACATCGCGATCAATTTTTTCTCGCTTTTTATACGATTGATCGAAATGAACTACGTCGCATGATCGGCGACGTCATTCAACTATTTACTACCCCATTTCAGCTGACTGACCAAGAGTTGACCGTGACGCCAAGCATCGGCGTAAGCGTCTTTCCTCACGATGCAACCGATTGGACGACGCTCATTTCATGTGCTGATTTGGCGCTTGAAATTGCGAAAGAAAACGGTGGAAATACGTATTGTTTTTATACGAACGAATTAAAAAAGACGAACGAAGAAAAATTGTACATTCAACATAGCATTCGCAAAGCGTTAAAACAAAATGAGTTTATGATCCATTATCAGCCGATTGTCGATATTCAAACAGGCAATATTGTTGCGGTTGAAGCGTTATTGCGTTGGTTCCATCCGAAGCGTGGTTGGATTTCACCAGCAACGTTTATTCCGATTGCCGAAGAAACGAACTTAATTCAGCCGCTCGGCGACTGGGTATTGCACCAAGTATGTGAACAAAGTAAAACATGGAGGAAAAAAGGACTTCCCCACGTTCAGATTGGCGTAAACGTATCGATTAAACAGTTTTTACAAGCCGATTTAGTCAAACATATTGAACATGTGTTGCACACGTACGATTTAGACCCATTTTGTTTAAAGTTAGAAATTACTGAAAGTATGGCGATGCATCACGTCGATTATGTGCTCGCTCAGTTGCAGTCGTTAAAACATTTAGGATTGCAACTGGCTGTCGATGATTTTGGGACAGGCTATTCGTCATTAAATTATTTAAAAAAATTGCCGGTAGACATCATTAAAATCGACCGTTCGTTTGTACAAGATATGGTGAAACATTCATACGATTTATCGATCGTTCGCGCTGTCATTGAAGTGGCGCACAGCTTGCAGATGAAAGTTGTTGCTGAGGGGGTCGAAACGGAACAACAGCTTGCGATTTTACAGCGAGAAGGATGCGACCGCGCCCAAGGCTACTACTTCAGCAAGCCCCTCTCTGCTGAGCAATTTGAACAATTAGTCCAACATAACAAAGGGCGATCTCATTAAGAGGCCGCCCTTTTGTGTAATATAATAAAGCATGCTTGCGACTTTTTAAACTAGGCTTGTCCTTATCGAAACGTTTTTCCGAACCGATGCGGACGTGTCCAGTCATACCGTTTCGTTTTCGGCTCAACATCTTCTGGTGAAATGCCTGTATATGCTTGTAATAATCGCTTCGCTTGAGACAACGGCATTTTAACAACAGGATTGCGATATGAATCGTCCAACGTACCGAGATGAGGCAAATGCTTGAAGTCTTCTTTTGTTGGAGGTATGTGGAAGTAATACGCACCGATCGCCACAAGCACATCTGACTTTTGCTGGCTATATTTCGGATTTCGAGAAAAATGAAGCCCGACTTTTTTCGCTTTCCCTTCTTCGAGCATTTTTTCAATCGTTTTTTTCTTTAATAAATACAAGTAAGAAGGGTTTAAAGCTGTTTTCGCATGACGGTTTACAGTAAACAGCGCGACCGACAAATTTTCAACGGTGCATTCGACTGTTTCCATGTTTACTCAACTCCTTTTCATTTTGGTACACTTATATTATACACGATCGTTTATGTTTTTGGAAAATTTTCAATTTATTTTTTAGGGAGGTTGAACGTTGAAGTACGGTATTATTGACATTGGCTCCAATACGATGCGTCTAGTCATTTACGAACAAAGTAAAAGCGGTCGTTTGCGCGAGCGAGAAAACGTAAAAATTGCCGCTCGGTTGCGCAACTATTTAACCGAAGACGGTTGGTTTACTGAGGAAGGATTGCACGTTCTTTTAGACGGGCTTCTTACGTTTCAAGACGTGACGCGCTTTCATCGATTGCACGATGTGAAATGTGTCGCAACGGCAACGATTCGTCAAGCGCGCAATCGCGACGATATCGTTCGTATCGTTGCGGAACGAACGGATTTTCACATTCGTATTTTATCCGAATATGAAGAAGCGTACTACGGTTTTTTAGCTGTCATTCAATCGACATCGTTTTATGAAGGAATTACGATCGATATTGGTGGGGGAAGTACGGAAGTGACGTATTTTTACAACCGTGAACTTGTCGAGTATCATAGTTTTCCGTTTGGTGCGCTATCGTTAAAGCGTGAATTTGTCGCTGGAAACGTGCCAACCGATGAAGAACTACAAACGTTACGAGCATACGTCGAAAAACAATTTCAGTCGCTTCCGTGGCTAAAACAACGCCGCTTGCCGATCATTGCGATTGGTGGAAGCGCCCGCAACGTCGTACAAGTACATCAAATGTTGCAAAACTATCCGATTGCTGGCATTCATCAATATGAAATGAATCGTGAGCATATTATTCGAGTAAAAAAATATTTGCGCGCGCTTACATTTGAACAACTTCAAAAAGTGGAGGCGTTATCGAAAGATCGAGCCGATTTAATTATTCCTGCCGTTGAAGTATTTCAAACGTTATATGAAACGGTCGATGCGACGATGTTCATTTTAAGTCGAAAAGGATTGCGTGACGGCATTTTTTACGAACAGTTTGGTCCGATCATTTTTCCCAGCGTATTAGATGAAAGTTTTTTTGAGTTAGCCCAAGATTACGAAGTGAATACAAACCATGTGCAGCACGTATTAAAACTAGTTATCCAACTGTTTGAACAAATGCGTTCGCTTTCGCTTTTCCCATTGACAGGCGAAGACCTCGTTCTATTAAAACGCGCAACCCACGTGTTTTATTTAGGACAATATGTCGATGAAGAAGCGAGCAGCCAACATACGTTTTACCTTTTAGCTAATCGAACGATTGACGGATTAAGCCATCGCGATCGTGTCCAGTTAGCTCTTGTTGCGTCGTTTAAAAATAAAACGTTGTTTAAACAATACGTCCAGCCGTTTCACACATGGTTTACACGTGCTGAACAAAAAAAGCTTCGTTTTCTTGGCGCCTTATTAAAATTTGCTTATAGTTTAAACGACACGAAGCGAAATATTGTTAATCGTCTGCAACTTGACATGCAACAAGAAACGATCGTCATACACATTTTTTGCAGTCAATCGTTTAAAGCGGAAGAATATCAAGCGGAAAAACATAAAAAGCATGTCGAAAAAATGTTGAAACGTCCGATTCAATTACAGTTTCATTTGGAGGGATGAACATGGATTTAAGCCATCCGCGTTATTACAACAACCGCGAATTAAGTTGGCTAGCGTTCAACGAGCGCGTCTTGCAGGAGGCGATGGACGAACGCAATCCGTTATTAGAACGATTGAAATTTTTAGCGATTTTCAGCTCGAATTTAGATGAGTTTTTTATGGTGCGCGTCGCTGGCTTAAAAGATCAAGTGAAGGCTGGTTTTAATAAGCCAGAAAATAAAGCAGGACTAACGCCGAAAGAACAGTTGAAAAAAATTGCGAAAAAAACGCATGAGCTCGTTCGGTTGCAGTACGACATGTACAATCAGACGTTATTGCCGATGTTGCATGAGGAAGGGGTATATTTGCTTGCGCCAAACGAATGGAACGATGAGCAACGAACGTATGTACAAACGTATTTTATGAAAAATATTTTTCCTGTGTTAACGCCGATGGCTGTTGATGCGTATCGTCCGTTTCCGATGTTGTTAAACAAAAGTTTAAACTTAGCGATCGTTCTTGAAGATGATGAAGAAGATGATGATGATCGAAAAAAATTAGCGATTGTACAAGTGCCTGCTGTGTTACGTCGTTTCATTCCTTTGCCTACACATAGCGGCACGCACGCTTATGCGCTATTAGAAGATGTCATTACGACATTTATTCATACGTTATTTAAAGGATACACTGTCTCATCTGTGACACAATTTCGCATTACACGCAACGCGGATTTAACGATTCATGAAGAAGGGGCACGCGACTTATTAAAAGAAATTGAAAAAGAATTAAAAAAGCGAAAATGGGGCGCTGCGATTCGACTAGAAATGAGCAAAAAAGGATTTGACGAATGGGTGCTCGACTATTTATTAGATGAGCTAGAAATTCATGAAAAAGATGTGTACAACATCGACGGACCTATTGATTTAACATTTTTATTTTCGTTTTATCATGAAGTAGCACGATACAAAGAACATTTGATTTTTGAAACGCTCATTCCACAACCGCCAAAAGATTTAGATGATGACGAGGACATATTTGAAAAAGCAAAAGAGCACGATTTATTGTTCCATCATCCGTACGAGTCGTTTGAACCGGTTATCGATTTTATTTCCGATGCGGCAGATGATCCGGATGTGTTAGCGATTAAACAGACGCTATATCGCGTGAGCGGAGATTCACCGATTATTGAAGCATTGAAGCGTGCGGCGGAAAATGGGAAACAAGTGACCGTTCTCGTTGAATTAAAAGCGCGGTTTGACGAAGAAAATAACGTCCAATGGGCGAAAGAACTTGAAAAAGCAGGATGTCACGTCATTTATGGCATGACGCATTTAAAAACGCATAGTAAAATTACATTAATTGTTCGGCAAAAACAAGGAAAAATTGAACGGTTCGTTCATTTAGGAACAGGCAACTATAACGATGCGACTGCGAAAGTGTATACGGACTTCGGCTTTATTACAGCGAACGAGCAATTTGGGGAAGATGCGACAAACTTCTTCAATTATTTAAGCGGTTATATGGAAAAGCCACCGTTTCATCATTTATCTGTCGCTCCGTTTGATTTACGGCAACAATTTTTACAACTCATTGATGAAGAAATTCGTTACCATAAACAATACGGTGACGGTCGCATTATCGCGAAAATGAACTCGCTGACAGATAAACAGCTCATCATGAAGCTATATGAAGCGTCGCAAGCCGGCGTACAAATCGATTTAATTGTGCGTGGCATTTGTTGTTTACGTCCACAAATTCAAGGAGTAAGTGAAAATATTCGCGTTCGCAGCATCGTCGGCCGCTTTTTAGAACATAGTCGCGTGTATTATTTTCACCATCACGGACAAGCGCGCGTCTTTTTATCGTCTGCCGATTGGATGACGCGCAATATGGATCGGCGCATTGAAATTTTGTTCCCGATTTTCCGTCAAGAATTAAAAGAGCGACTCATTGAGGTGCTACACATTTTGCTTTCTGATAACGTCAAAGCGCGTGAACAAAACGAACATGGAGAATATCATTATGTGAGACGAAAAGAAGGAGAAGAAATCGATAGCCAAATGATATTATTTCAAATGGCTTACGATGTCGCAGATGATGAAGAATGAGGTGATAGATGATGAAAGAAAGTGGGGCAGTCGCCATAGGCGGAGCGATCGGCGCGTTATGTCGTTACGGTGTGGCGCTTATCTTTCCATTTCTCACATTTCCGTGGGGAACGTTGCTTGTCAATTATATCGGTTCATTTTTGCTCGGTGCGCTGACGTCTTACGTCGGAAAACGGAAAATGGCTGAATGGTTACGACTTGCGATCGGTACAGGATTTTGCGGCGGATTGACGACGATGTCGACGTTTAGTAAAGAAACGGTGATGTTATGGCATACCCATGCTGCATTAGCGAACGGATATGTACTTATATCTTTCGTTGGCGGTTTGCTTCTTTGTTATGCGGGCGTATATGTCGGTGAACGAGCAGGCGGAAAACAAGTAGGTGAACTGTCATGATGTATGTAGCACTTGGTGGGGCATTAGGTGCGTGGTGTCGGTACAAGCTTGGCGTATGGCTGTTGCGTTGGACAAAACAGTCACCTGTCCCGCTATCCATTTTGTTCATCAACTGGCTCGGTTCATTCGGGCTCGGTTTTGTTCTTTCTTCTGGTGTTCAATCGATTGGGGTGACAGTCGGGTTTTTCGGGGCGTTTACGACGTTTTCAACATTTAGCGTGGAAGCACTTCAACTCTTATTGCATAAACAACATAAAGAAGCGCTTATTTATATCGGTGCGTCAGTCGTCGGAAGCATATTGTTGTTTCAAGCCGGGTTTATGTTATAACCCGGCTTTTAACGTAAATAACGTGAGTTCTGGCGGCGTTAAAAAGCGAAATGGCATGCGCGTCGTACCAAGACCGCGATTGACGTACAATGTAAGCTGCCCGACGTCGTAAAATCCTTCCACGTATCGTTTCGCTAACGGAGGGGTGACGACTGGACCGATCCACGGCAGTTGAATTTGTCCACCATGGCTATGACCAGAAAGCTGCAGGTGAAACGGATATACGCTTGCTTGCGTCACAAGATCAGGTTCATGAATTAAAGCGATCGTATACGTTTCTTTTGGCATATGTTGCACCGTTTTTGCGAAATTGGGCTTACCGAGCATGAAATCATCTAACCCGGCAACGACAATTTGTTCACTACCTTGTTTGACATATACCCATTCGTTTACAAGTAAACGAAATCCACTCATGTTCATCATTCGCTTATATATGTCTGTGCCGTATCCACCATGATCGTGATTGCCATAAATACAAAATTTTCCGAGTGGAGCGTGAAGTTGGGAGAGTAGCGATGTAATCGCATCGACATGTGCATATTTGTTCGGCTCATCAAGCAAATCGCCTGTAAAACAAATAAGATGTGGCTTTAAGTCGTTCATTCGTTCGACGACTTGTTGAAAATGACGAACGGTATAATGATAACCGATATGCACATCGCTAAATTGGAGCAGTCGACACCCGTCAAAGCTTTTTGGAATGAGTGGATGCACGATCTCATAACGCCGCACCGTCAGCCGTCGCGGTTCAATATATTTCGCATACATATATCCTGCCGTTGAAAGCAATGCCCCTTTGACAACCAAAGAGAAAAACGTTTTCAAAACATCTCGTCGTTTCATTCGCTTCAAACCTTATACGTAAAATGTTCTTCACTCATTATAAAAGAAAAAAGTCGATAAAAACAGTAAAAACAATATTAAAAATTTTCTAAATATATAGTACAATAAAAATGAATGAATAACCATTCATAAAGGGGATGAGGAAATGAACGGAAAAGTCATTATTGTGACAGGCGGTTCAAGCGGTATGGGGAAATATATGGCGAAGCAGTTCGCGGAACAAGGGGCGCATGTCGTCATTACAGGAAGGCGAAAAGAAGCGCTTGAAGAAGCAGCGAACGAAATTGGCGGAAGCGTGTTGCCGATCGTTATGGACGTGCGCAAGCCAGAATTAGTCGCTGCGATGGTGAAAGAAACGGACGAACGTTTCGGGAAAATTGATGCGTTAATTAACAATGCTGCTGGCAATTTTATTTGTCCAGCGGAAAAGTTATCCATTAACGGCTGGAATAGCGTCATTGACATCGTCTTAAACGGCACGTTTTATTGTAGCCGAGAAGTCGGAAACTATTGGATTGAGAAAGGGCAAAAAGGGTCAATCATTAATATTGTCGCTACATACGCTTGGGGAGCAGGGGCGGGCGTCATTCATTCCGCGTGCGCCAAAGCAGGCGTATTAACGATGACGCGTACGTTAGCGGTTGAATGGGGAAAAAAATACGGTTTTCGCGTGAACGCCATCGCCCCGGGACCCATTGAACGAACAGGCGGGGCAGAAAAGCTCATTTTATCAGAAGAAATGGAAAAGCGCGTAAAAGATAGCGTACCGCTCGGTCGCTTCGGGACGCCAGAGGAAATTGCCGGCGTCGCCTCATTTTTACTTTCTGATGCCGCTGCCTACATTAACGGCGAATGTATTACCGTTGACGGCGGTCAATGGCTCAATCAACATCCGTTTTAATGCGACGTTTCTTGACGTCGCTTTTTTTATTTGATGGTACGATGATGCGCATTTCTTATGATATAATGAGTGAAAAAACGGGGGAGGAGGCGTCGTTTTGGATGCGCTAGACATTTTAACACATATCGATCAAGTTGTTCCGTATTATCAACCGATTTTTAGCGCCGATGAGCAATGTATTGTTGGTTATGAAGTGCTTGGTCGCTTTCAACATGGCAATGAAGTCATCAGCCTCGGCCCATTTTTTCACGATGAAACGATTCCAGAAGAATTTCGCATGGAAGTCGACCATGCGGTGACGACGAAAGCGCTCGAACAGTTCGTAAATGAACAGCCTGCGTCACTCATTTTTATTAACCGCGATGCCAATGTGTTAATGATTGACCGCGGTGAATCATTTTTACAACTGCTTTTTCAATACAAGGAAAAAGGGTTGTCGCTCAATCAAGTCGTTCTTGAAATTACGGAACATCATTTTAAAGGCGACATTCAACAACTCGGGCACGTGCTCACATATTTGCGTACATACGGCATTCAAATTGCGGTCGATAACATCGGAAAAGAAAGTAGCAATTTAGATCGCATTCGTTTGTTAGCACCAGATTTATTAAAAATTGATTTGCATTCGTTGCGCACGTCAACTGTATCGTACGATGATGTACTGTATTCCATTTCGCTTTTAGCACGCAAAATTGGTGCGACACTTTTGTATGAAGATATCGAAAACGCCTTTCAGCTACAATATGCATGGCGAAACGGCGGAAGGTATTATCAAGGTTATTATTTGCACGAACCTTCGCCATCATTTCTTCCGAACGATTTATTAAAAGATCGATTGCGCGATCAATTTCATACGTTTATTCAACACGAAAAAAAGAAACTGCAAACGTTATACGATATTTCCGAACAATTTCAAGCGCGTGTATCAGATCTTGTTGCTAAACATAAAAAAGCATCATCATTTAATGAGCTCATTTCCGCCTTGGCGAAACAGTTAAGCGATTGTAGTTTTCGCATTTACGTATGCGATGAAGACGGTTTTCAACAGTCTGCGAACATGTTTAAAAAAGGAGATACGTGGGAATTACAGCCGCAATATGAAATGAAAAACTGGAGCTGGAGACCGTATTTTCTCGAAAATATCATTCGCATGCGCTCACGCAAACGCGGCATTTTATCTGATTTATATAGCGATATTGAAACAGGAGAAATGATTCGCACATACTCGTATCCGATTGACGAGCATCATTATTTATTTATTGATTTAACGTATGAGTATTTATTTGAACATAATGCTCATTTGTAATAAAACGTCGCTTGCGGTGGAAAAGTAAACATGAGGTGAGTGATGATGGATACATTTTCTTGGATGCTTTTGTTAATCGCAAGCGGGGTATTAGTCGGAGGGCTTATATATACTTATCAAGTTGGTAAGCGGCAAAAAACGCAAGGCGAATACGATACGAGCGTTGGCGAAAAGGTGGCTGCTCATCCGTATGTGCGCAATCCAGTTTTTATTGCATACATCGTGTTTGTTGCCCTTTTACTCGGTTATATTGCATACGTCGCGCTTCAAATGTAAGCCCGCTTTTGTGGGCTTTCGTTTTTGTTTACTTTTTCCGCGATTCTTGGTACAGTAGTGAATAGTCGTTGAAATACGTATCGGAAAGGAATGAACGTCATGTCGCAATTATTAGGCATTATTCAACGCTTAATTAGCTTACAAGAACAAAAAACAGGAACGAACGAAGCGCCGCAACGCAATTTTGAAGTGAACGGTGAAAAAAAATGTAGCGTCACATATTACGAAAAAACAAACACGTTCGTATTAGAAGTGTACGAAAAAGGAGAAAAGCCGAAATCGTATCAATTTGACAACATTGATATGATCGCCATCGAAATTTTTGATTTGTTGAATTAAGTCTTCACATGTGTGAAGGCTTTTTTGTTTTACTTCTCGCTTTTCCTGATTGAAATGAACGTGGTACAATGACAAATGGGGATTATATTGGGAAAGGCGGAATGACGATGCAACAACCACCGCTTATTGACTTGATGATTCCGTCCGATAAAGTGGCGCACGTGCAAGTGGGGAATCATTTAGAACACGCATTGTTAGTACTAACGCGCACAGGATATTCGGCTGTCCCTGTGTTAGATATGACGTATAAACTACAAGGGCTCATTAGTATGACGATGATTATGGATGCGATTTTAGGTATTGAGCGCATCGAATTTGAGCGACTAGAGACGATGAAAGTTGAACAAGTGATGCAGCGCAACATTCCGCGCTTACATGTGAACGATTCATTTTTAAAAGCGTTGAAGTTGCTCATTGATCATCCGTTCGTTTGCGTCGAAAACGATGCCGGCTACTTTGTGGGAATTATTACCCGTCGCGAAATATTAAAACGGTTTAACCGCTTGATGTACGAAAAGCGACAATAAGCTTGTCACTGCTTGTTTCATTTGTTAAAGTAAAAAAATAAAGCGATAAGGAGGAAATGACGATGATGATGGATGCGAATGAAATTATTTCATTTATTCAAAACAGTAAAAAGAAAACCCCTGTGAAAGTATACATAAAAGGAGATATCGCCGACATCGACTTTGGCCCGAGTGCGAAAACGTTTATTACCGGTCAAACAGGTGTCGTATTTGGCGAATGGGCGGACATTGAAGCTGCGATTGAAGCAAACAAACATAAAATTGAAGATTACGTTGTCGAAAACGACCGTCGCAATTCAGCCATCCCGCTTCTTGATTTAAAACATATAAAAGCGCGCATCGAGCCGGGAGCGATTATTCGCGATCAAGTGCAAATTGGCGACAACGCGGTCATTATGATGGGTGCTGTCATTAACATCGGTGCGGTTGTTGGTGAAGGTACGATGATTGATATGAACGCTGTGCTCGGTGGACGTGCGACAGTAGGGAAAAACTGCCACGTCGGTGCAGGAGCAGTTCTTGCCGGTGTCATTGAGCCACCGTCAGCGAAACCGGTCATCGTCGAAGACGACGTCATGATCGGAGCAAACGCAGTCATTTTAGAAGGCGTAACGGTTGGAAAAGGCGCGGTCGTTGCCGCTGGGGCAATTGTCACAGAAGATGTGCCGCCATATACGGTTGTCGCAGGTGTGCCAGCGCGCGTGATTAAACAAATCGATGAAAAAACGAAAGCAAAAGTAGAAATTAAGCAAGAACTTCGTCAACTATAAAGCGTGGATCGATTCCACGCTTTTTTCAAAAGGAGGATCGAAATGTTTGTAAACATTCGTCGCGATTTGCATCAAATTCCCGAACTCGGCTTTCAAGAGTTTAAAACACAACAATACATATTGAACTATATTGCAACGCTTCCGCAAGAACGAATGCAAATCAAAACGTGGAAAACAGGGATTTTCGTTCGTGTCCTCGGCACAGCGCCAACGAAAACGATCGGTTATCGCGCCGATATGGACGGATTGCCGATTGACGAACAAACGGACGTCCCGTTTCGTTCAACGCATGAAGGACGCATGCACGCTTGTGGGCACGATATGCATATGGCCATTGCACTCGGCGTCCTTACCTATGTTGTTCATCATCCAATTTGTGATGATATGCTGTTTATTTTTCAGCCAGCGGAGGAAGGGCCGGGTGGAGCGCTTCCGATGCTTGAAAGCGATGAAATGAAACAATGGATGCCCGACATGATCCTCGCTTTGCATATCGCTCCGCAATATCCGGTCGGAACGATTGCGACAAAAGAAGGGTTGTTGTTTGCGAATACGTCCGAGCTGTTTATTGATTTAATCGGCAAAGGTGGGCATGCCGCATTTCCGCACGAAACGAAAGATATGGTTGTTGCGGCAAGCGCCTTAATTATGCAACTGCAAACGATCGTCTCGCGCAACGTCAATCCGCTTGATAGCGCTGTTATTACAGTTGGCAAACTGACAAGCGGCACGGTACAAAATGTTATTGCACAACGCGCGCGGCTAGAAGGAACGATTCGTACGCTTTCACCTGAAGCGATGGAAAAAGTGAAAGGGCGCATCGAAGCAATCGTGCGCGGCATAGAATTGGCTTACGAATGCGAGGCGCATATCGATTATGGTTCGATGTATTATCAAGTGTACAACGACGAGACATTAACGAACGAATTTATGCAATTTGTTGAAAAAGAGACAAACGTCCGCCTCGTTCGTTGTCAAGAGGCAATGACAGGTGAAGATTTCGGTTACATGCTTGCGCGCATTCCGGGCTTTATGTTTTGGCTCGGCGTGCAATCGCCGTTCGGTTTGCATCATGCGCAATTAAATCCGAACGAACAAGCCATCGATGTCGCCATCCAACTACTCACCCGTTACGTCACTTGGAAAGGAAATCATCATGTAAAGGAAGAAGAACAATGAAATTACGAGAACAAATGCCATCATTAGACGGAGCAACAGTTATACTAAACGGAAACGTCACTCGCGAACAGCTCATCGGTAAACCGACGCTCGTTCATTTTTGGGCGGTGAGTTGCCATCTTTGTAAAGACGGAATGAAACAAGTCAACGCTTTTCGCGATCGCTATAAAGATGAATTACACGTCATTTCGATTCATATGCCACGGCGCGATGGCGATGAAAACGTAGAAGTCGTCAAACAGCTAGCTGAGCAATACGGCATGACCCATCCGATTTTCATTGACAACGACCATCGTTTAAAAGAGGCGTTTGATAATCGCTGCGTGCCAACGTATTATATATTTGATGCAGATGGTAAGCTTCGTCATTACCAAGCAGGTAGTGGCGGTGTCAATATGCTAGAAAAACGGCTTTTGCGTGTGCTTGAAGAAAACCGAACAAGAGGGGATATTGAATGAAAAAGAAGGAGTTTGCTGTCATCGGCCTCGGACGATTTGGCGGGAGCGTATGTCGTACGTTAAGCGAACAAGGCATGGAAGTGCTTGCGATTGATATGAACGAAGATAAAGTGAACGAATACGCGTCCATTGCCTCGCAAGCGGTCGTTGCTGATTCAACCGATGAGAACGTTCTAAAAAGCTTAGGCATTCGCAACTTTGACCACGTCATCGTCGCCATCGGTGACAACATTCAAGCGAGCATTTTAACAACGCTAATTTTAAAAGAGCTTGGCGTTGAAAAAATTACAGTGAAAGCAACGAACGATTATCACGAAAAAGTATTGAAAAAAATTGGAGCAGATCATATTGTTCACCCAGAACGAGATATGGGTGAACGAATTGCTAACAATATGATTTCAAACAACGTACTCGACTATTTAGAACTATCTGATCGCCATAGCATCGTTGAAATTGTCGCGAACGAACAGCTTCATGGCCATTCGCTTCTCGAGTTAGACATTCGCGCGAAATACGGGATTAACATTGTCGCGATTAAACGAAACAACGACATTATCGTCTCACCGCTTGCATCAGAAATGATTTACGAAGGTGACATTTTAATTGTCATCGGTGCCGATCAAGACATCGATCGCTTTGAAAGCGAAGTCGTCGGAGGATAAAAAAGAAGGTGTCCGAACGGGCACCTTCTTTTCAACAGTCTGAAAGACAGAGTATATCTCCGTCTTTTTCACGAGGTATAGTTATTTATGAAATTTACATTTGTCATTTCAAGGATTCTTTACTTTTTTCTCTTCTAAATATTTTAATTGGATTTCAAACACTTTTTCTCTTGGTACGTAATGAATGATTCCTTGTTTCAAAAGTGCATCCACTTTTTTCATTATTTCTCTCTGAATCTTTGTATTTTTAATTTCAAAAGGAACATCATTTAAAGTATATGGTTGTCCAATGAATTGTTTATGAATAATATACATATTTTGTATCAATAAATAACTATCGTAACGATTTATTTTAATGGGGTGTATAAAATCTGGTCTTTTCATCGATAATGATTTGATCTTTTCGTTTTTATCATCATCTTTTGTGATAGGAATACAAAAAAGCCCATCAGGGAATTCTTCTTTTTCAATGACTAAAATTAACATAGGCCTTTTCTTTTTTATAGGTACTTTATATTGTGACCAGTCGGTAATCGAAAAAAATTCTTCCTTGATAAAATAAATTTTAAAATGTTCAGACATCTCTTCATACTCCAATCCAAAAAAAGAAGCGGATACCCCGCTTCTTTGTTGAAAAGTTTTCGAGTCCGCCATTTGTTAGTCGCCTGCGGATGGGCGACAAGTTTTTAAATCATTTGTCTGGCCTTTTGTCACCGCCATTTTTAACGGTGGCGAAAAGCCAATCGTAGGTAACTAAAACACCCTACACCTGTATTTTCATTATATTCAACGGAATTTATTCTGTCAATGAACATATTTGACAAGATCCTTATTGTACCAAGGCACGAACCCGTCTTTTTTCTCCCACAAATATTTGACTTATAAGAATGAAATATTTGAAGGTAAAGGAGAAAATGTATTTCAACGTTTTAAAAAGAAGGTGTCCAAACGGGCACCTTCTTGTTTATACTTCCATAATAATCGGTAAAATCATCGGTTTTCGCTTCGTTTTTTCGTATAAAAACGGTGCGAGTGTATCAGTAATTTCCGTTTTAATGTCCGACCATTGATTTGTTCCTTGTTCAAGCAGCTGTTGTAAATGTTTGGCGATTAGTTGTTGCGCATCGCTAATTAAATTGCCTGATTCACGCATGTAGACGAATCCGCGTGAAATAATGTCTGGACCCGCAGCAATTTTCATTTCTTTCATATTGATGCTCACAACGACAATGACTAGTCCTTCTTCTGACAAAATGCGGCGGTCGCGCAAAACGATGTTGCCGATATCGCCAATGCCGCTTCCGTCAATATACACCGAGCCAGACGGAATTTTGCCGACAATGCTTGCTCCTTCTTCACTAATGCCAAGCACCTCTCCGTTGTCCATAATAAAGCAATTTTCTTCTGGCACACCGCAATCAACCGCAAGTTTCACATGCATTTTTTGCATGCGATATTCCCCGTGAATCGGCATAAAATATTTCGGTTTCATTAAGCGAATCATCAACTTTTGTTCTTCTTGTCCGCCGTGACCAGACGTATGAATGTCGCTAAGCGGTCCGTGAATGACTTCCGCTCCTGCGCGCGCCAACATGTTAATGATGCGGTTGACGCTTACTGTATTGCCCGGAATTGGTGAAGATGAAAAGACGACTGTATCGCCCGGCATAATTTGAATTTGGCGATGAGACCCGTTAGCGATGCGCGATAACGCTGCCATCGGCTCCCCTTGGCTTCCGGTGCAAAGAATCGTGACGCGATGAGCAGGAAGGCGATTAATTTGCGCGGCATCAACGAACGTATCTTTTGGACATTTAATGTAGCCAAGCTGTTGACCAATTTCAATGGCTGCTTCCATGCTTCGTCCGAATACCGCAATTTTTCGATTGTTTAATACGGCCGCTTCTGTGACTTGTTGTAAGCGGTGAATGTTGGAAGCGAACGTTGCGAAAATAATGCGCCCTTGCACTTTTCGGAAAATGTCATGAATGCTTTCGCCGACGCGCCGTTCTGACATTGTAAAATGTGGAATTTCGCTATTTGTACTATCGGACAATAAACAAAGAACGCCTTCTTTTCCGATTTCGGCCATTTTCGTTAAATTCGCTGGTTCGCCAACAGGCGTAAAGTCGAATTTAAAATCGCCCGTATGCACAATTTGACCGACTGGCGTTTTGACAACGATCCCGTAGCTATCCGGAATGCTATGGGTTGTGCGGAAAAAGGTGACCGATGTTTTTCCGAACGAAATGACATCATCTTCTTTAATTTCAATAAGTTTCGTTTGACGAAGCAATCCGTGCTCTTCTAGCTTGTTGCGAATGAGTCCGAGCGCCAGCTTCCCGCCATAAATCGGCACGTTCACTTGGCGAAGCAAATACGGGATACCGCCAATATGGTCTTCATGTCCGTGTGTAATAAATAGTCCTTTAATGTTTTCTGCATGTTTTACTAAATAGCTATAATCAGGAATGACGTAATCAATTCCGAGCAATTCATCTTCCGGAAACTTAATGCCGGCATCAATGACGATGATTTCATCTTCATACTGTACGCCATATGTATTTTTTCCGATTTCGCCTAGACCGCCGAGAGCGAAAACACCAACTTGTTTATTTTTTAAAATGTTCATTGTTCAATCTCCAATACGTGAAAATCAGGGTTTTGTTGCTCGTACACTAAATGCGCACCTTCAAGTGGCTGAATGTATTCGATATTGATATGACGGTCTTGTAATTTTCGGCGCACATCTCGCTCGCTTTCCGCTTCAATATAAAGCGTCTTCGTTTTTTCCCTTACCGGCACTTCATTCATTGTATCTTGGTAAAACACTTTAAAAATCAACGTTCATCTCTCCTTGTGTGTCATATTGCTTTTTTATTATGTTCCCTTTTAAAAAGTAAAGCGATGTGTAGCTCCGGACGCTTTCCGCTTTTCTTATTATATATAAAAAGTGGGGAATAGGAAACAAAATTGAAAAGAAGCCCTTCGATCGAAGGGCTCGTACAACTATGCAATGGATTTTCTGCGCAAAAGTTCTTTCCATTGTTTGAGCAGCTTGCGTTTCAACTTTTTCAACATGACGCATCACTCCTCACTTTTATTGTATCCGATTTTGTCGGAAAGTAAATGTGTTCTCTTATTATTTATTATAAGAAGATGATCGACAAATTTTGCATGGGAAAATATACATGGTTCTAACCATTTCATTGACAATATTGCGTAATTTCGTTACGGTAGGTTTGTGAACTTTTACACGAGGAGCGAGAAACATGGAGAGAAAAATCGTCTTTTTTGATATTGACGGAACGTTACTAGACCATGATAAACAGTTGCCACCATCGACATATGAGGCGGTGCAAGCGTTAAAAAAACAAGGAGTATATGTAGCGATTGCAACCGGGAGAGCGCCATTTATGTTTGAATGGTTGCGAAAAGAACTCGACATTCAATCGTTTGTTAGCTTTAACGGACAATATGTCATTTTTGAAGGGGAAGTGATTTACAATCAACCGCTTGATCGCGAACAGCTTCGTTCATTAAAGCAAATGGCGCACAATCACGACCATCCGCTTATTTTTATGGACGCGGATACGATGCGCGCAAGTGTTGCGGATCATCCGTACATTCACGAGAGCATGGGAAGTTTAAAATTTACCCATCCACCGCACGATGAAACGTATGACGAACGAAACGACATTTATCAAGCGCTTTTGTTTTGTAAGCCGGAAGAAGAACAGCCGTATATTACATCGTTTCCGACGTTTCATTTCGTTCGTTGGCATGCGGTTTCAACCGATGTATTGCCGTATGGCGGATCGAAAGCAGAAGGAATTAAAAAAATGATTGCCGAACTAGGCATTCCGCGAGAAAACGTCTATGCGTTCGGCGATGGATTAAACGATACGGAAATGTTACGTTTTGTCGGCACAGGCGTAGCGATGGGAAATGGGCATGAAGAAGCAAAAAAAGTGGCTGATTTCATCACAAAGCCGGTCGATGAAGATGGTATTTTATTCGGACTACGTCACCTTGGCTTAGTAAAATAAAAGGGCTCCCATGGCTGAGCCCTTTTATTTTACCGTTCAATCGGAATAGCACCAGCTGGCACGTCGTACGGATGTTGTTTATTAATATGGTCATAAAACATAATGCCGTTTAAATGGTCAATTTCATGTTGAAATACGATGGCAGGCAATCCTTTTAAGCGCAGCTTCACCGTTTCGCCTCCGAGCGTCGTTCCTGTAACGGTAATACGCATATAGCGCGGTACGTAACCAGGAATCGCTTCATCTACAGACAAACAACCTTCTCCGCTCGTTAAATAGCACATCTCGACTGAATGACTGACGATTTTTGGATTAAATAGCGCATAGCTATGTAACGTTCCTTTCTCATCCGTCACGTGCACAGCAATCATCCGTTTGGAAACGTTAATTTGTGGTGCGGCTAAGCCGATGCCCGGACGAAGCCCATATTTTTTCGCTACATCGGGATGTTGGCTCATTTTCACATACTCCAATAAACTCGCTAAAATGCGACGATCTTCTTCAGAAGGGGGAAGTGGCACTTCTTCAGCTACTTTTCGCAACGTCGGATGGCCATCTTTAATAATATCTTTCATCGTAATCACGTACCTTCACTCCTTATTCGCAAAGTAGACTACGTTTTATTATGGGGCATCATATGCAAAAGTGCAATCTGCTTACGAACATACATATTCACATTGTAAAACAGAAATAATACAGTTAGATAAAAAATAGTATAACAGATTAATAACACAGTTAAAATTTTCTAAATTTCATTTTTATATAGAAGGTGATAAGCAAACTAATTGACGAGCGTTGTCGAACGGTGTAAACTTAAAGTTGTAAAAAAACAGTTGTATTAATCAAAATGGCTTTGTTCATTAATACAGCTTTTCATACACAAAACGTTGTAAAAACGAATCGTTTTTGGGCAAATTAAAAGGAGCATCATTTTATGCGTTGAAAAAGAAAGGATGAGGTGAACAACATGGGTAAAAAGCCCCTATTTGATGTGAAAAAGCAACTTGAAAAAGTCGCTGAGCAGTTCCCGACGTTTCAAATTTTAAACGAAGAAGGCGAAGTCGTAAACGAAGCGGCGATGCCAGATTTAACAGATGAGCAATTAAAAGAGCTCATGCGCCGCATGGTATATACGCGCGTGCTTGACCAACGTTGCATTTCGTTAAACCGTCAAGGACGTCTCGGCTTTTATGCGCCAACAGCAGGACAAGAAGCGAGCCAATTAGCGAGCCATTTTGCGTTAGAAAAAGAGGATTTCATTTTACCGGGCTATCGTGATGTTCCACAAATGATTTGGCATGGTTTACCACTTTACCAAGCATTTTTATTTTCACGTGGTCATTTCCATGGAAACCAAATTCCTGAAGATGTAAACGTGTTGCCACCACAAATTATTATCGGTGCCCAAATTATTCAAACAGCCGGCGTTGCGCTTGGTATGAAAAAACGTGGCAAAAAAGCAGTTGCAGTTACATATACAGGTGACGGCGGTGCATCGCAAGGGGACTTCTACGAAGGAATAAACTTCGCAGGCGCATTTAAAGCACCAGCGATCTTTATCGTTCAAAACAACCGCTTTGCGATTTCAACGCCAGTCGAAAAGCAATCGGCAGCAAAAACAATCGCACAAAAAGCAGTTGCAGCCGGTATTCCGGGCATTCAAGTAGACGGAATGGACCCGCTTGCTGTGTACGTTGCGGTGCGTGACGCTCGTGAGCGTGCGATTAACGGCGAAGGCCCAACGCTCATTGAAACGCTTTGCTTCCGTTACGGTCCACATACGATGGCAGGAGACGACCCAACACGTTATCGTTCGAAAGAGCTTGAAAACGAATGGGAGAAAAAAGATCCGCTCGTTCGCTTCCGTAAGTTTTTAGAAAACAAAGGATTATGGAGCGAAGAAGAAGAAAATCGCGTCATCGAACAAGCAAAAGAAGATATTAAAGAAGCGATTAAGAAAGCGGACGAAACACCAAAACAAAAAGTAACCGACTTAATGTCGATCATGTACGAAGAAATGCCAGCGTTCTTAAAAGAACAATACGAAATCTACAAAGAAAAGGAGTCGAAATAAGCCATGGCGCAAATGACAATGATTCAAGCAATCACGGATGCGTTGCGCGTAGAAATGCGCAAAGACCCGAACGTTCTTGTGTTTGGTGAAGACGTCGGTGTAAACGGCGGGGTATTCCGTGCGACAGAAGGATTGCAAGCAGAGTTTGGCGAAGACCGCGTATTTGACACTCCGCTTGCAGAATCAGGAATTGGCGGCTTAGCGATCGGTTTAGCGTTAGAAGGATTCCGTCCTGTCCCTGAAATTCAATTTTTTGGATTCGTCTATGAAGTGATGGATTCCATTTCTGGTCAAATGGCGCGCATGCGCTATCGTTCTGGCGGTCGTTTCCATGCGCCAATTACTGTTCGTTCACCATTCGGTGGTGGCGTACATACGCCAGAATTGCATGCCGATAGCTTAGAAGGGCTTGTTGCACAACAACCTGGATTAAAAGTTGTCATTCCATCGACACCATACGATGCAAAAGGCTTGCTCATTTCAGCCATTCGTGACAACGATCCGGTCATTTTCTTAGAGCATATGAAATTGTACCGTTCGTTCCGTCAAGAAGTGCCAGAAGGTGAATATACAATTCCAATCGGCAAAGCGGACATTAAACGCGAAGGAACAGACGTATCGGTCATCACATACGGCGCAATGGTACATGAATCATTAAAAGCGGCAGCGGAACTTGAAAAAGAAGGCATTTCTGTCGAAGTCGTTGACTTGCGTACCGTTCAACCGTTAGACATTGAAACGATTATCGCATCCGTTGAAAAAACAGGTCGTGCGGTTGTTGTACAAGAAGCGCAAAAACAAGCAGGTATTGCCGCAAACGTCGTTGCAGAAATTAACGAACGTGCGATTCTTAGCCTTGAAGCGCCAGTATTGCGCGTCGCCGCGCCAGATACCGTATATCCGTTCTCACAAGCAGAGCCAGTATGGTTACCGAACTTTAAAGATGTGATCGAAACAGTGAAAAAAGTGATGACGTTTTAATGGAGGGGGCATGCCCCTCCACATTTAAGAAATAGGAGGTTGAGGTACAATGTCATTTGAATTTAAATTACCGGACATCGGTGAAGGGATTCACGAAGGTGAAATTGTCAAATGGTTCGTCAAGCCGGGCGATGAAGTCAACGAAGATGATGTACTTTGCGAAGTGCAAAACGATAAAGCAGTCGTAGAAATTCCATCTCCAGTGAAAGGAAAAGTATTAGAAATTTTAGTGAGCGAAGGCACAGTCGCAACGGTTGGTCAAACGTTAATTAAGTTCGATGCGCCAGGATACGAAAACTTAAAATTTAAAGGCGATCATGGCGACGAGCCAAAAGTAGAAGAAAAGGCAGAAGAAAAGAAAGAAGAAGGAAAACAAGAGCCAGCACAAGCACAGCCGAAAAAACGTGTGATCGCGATGCCATCTGTGCGCAAATATGCGCGTGAAAAAGGTGTCGATATTCGCCTCGTGCAAGGAACAGGCAAAAACGGTCGCGTGTTAAAACAAGACATTGATGCATACTTAGCAGGCGGTGCAGCGCCACAAACAGAAGCGCCAAAACAAGCGGTCGAAGTCGTTGCGTCAGCACAAGAACAAAAAGCAGCACCAGCTCCACAACCAGTTGTTGTTGAAGGTGAGTTCCCAGAAACACGCGAAAAAATGAGCGGCATTCGCCGAGCGATCGCCAAAGCAATGGTGAACTCGAAACATACCGCACCACACGTCACATTAATGGACGAAGTCGATGTGACAAAACTTGTTGCACATCGTAAGAAATTTAAAGACGTGGCAGCGCAAAAAGGTATTAAGTTAACGTTCTTGCCATACGTCGTTAAAGCGTTAACGTCTGCACTTCGCGAATATCCAGCGCTCAATACATCAATTGACGATGCGACAGAAGAAATTATTCATAAACATTACTACAACATCGGAATCGCAGCCGATACGGATAAAGGATTGCTCGTTCCAGTTGTTAAACATGCAGACCGCAAATCGATTTTTGCGATCGCAAAAGAAATTAACGAACTTGCGACGAAAGCACGTGACGGCAAATTAATGCCAAATGAAATGAAAGGTGCGACATGCACAATCACAAACATCGGTTCAGCAGGCGGTCAATGGTTTACACCAGTTATTAACCATCCAGAAGTAGCGATTTTAGGTATCGGTCGCATTTCAGAAAAACCGATCGTGCGCGATGGTGAAATTGTCATCGCTCCGGTATTAGCGTTGTCATTAAGCTTCGACCACCGCATGATCGACGGTGCAACAGCACAAAACGCGTTAAATCATATTAAACGTTTATTAAACGATCCTGAATTATTATTAATGGAGGCGTAATGCGATGGTAGTAGGCGATTTCGCAATTGAAACAGAAACTCTCGTCGTCGGTGCAGGTCCTGGCGGTTACGTCGCAGCAATTCGCGCGGCGCAACTCGGTCAAAAAGTAACGATCGTTGAAAAAGGAAACCTTGGCGGTGTGTGCTTAAACGTCGGATGTATTCCATCAAAAGCGCTCATCTCTGCGGGTCATCGTTACGAAATTGCAACACATTCGCAAGATATGGGGATTTTTGCAGAAAACGTAAAAGTTGACTTTTCCAAAGTGCAAGAATGGAAAGCTGGCGTCGTCAAAAAATTAACGAGCGGCGTGGAAGGCTTATTAAAAGGAAATAAAGTAGAAATTGTGCGCGGAGAAGCGTATTTCGTTGATGAAAATACGGTTCGCGTCATGACAGAAAATAGCGCGCAAACGTACAAATTTAAAAACGCGATTATCGCAACAGGTTCTCGTCCAATCGAGTTGCCAACGTTTAAATTTTCAAAGCGCGTCCTTGACTCAACAGGCGCATTAAACTTGCCTGAAATTCCAAAATCGATGGTCGTCATCGGCGGCGGTTACATCGGTACAGAGTTAGGGACAGCATACGCAAACTTCGGAACGAAAATTACGATTTTAGAAGGCGCAGATGAAATTTTATCTGGCTTCGAAAAACAAATGAGCGCCGTCGTTCGTCGTCGCTTAAAGAAAAAAGGAGTAGACGTCTTTACAAACGCGCTTGCGAAAGGTGTTGAAGAGCGCGAAGACGGCGTCACAGTAACATTCGAAGTGAATGGCGAAACGAAAACAATTGATGCTGAATACGTGCTTGTCACAGTCGGTCGTCGTCCGAACACAGAAGAAATGGGACTTGAACAAATCGGCGTGAAAATGACAGAACGCGGCTTAATTGAAATCGACAAACAATGCCGCACAAGCGTGCCGAACATTTACGCAATCGGTGATGTTGTTGCGGGTCCACCGCTTGCACATAAAGCGTCATACGAAGGAAAAATTGCGGCAGAAGCGATCGCTGGTCATCCGTCTGAAATTGATTACTTAGCGATTCCAGCTGTCGTCTTCTCTGACCCTGAATGCGCATCGGTCGGTTACTTTGAAAAACAAGCGATCGAAGAAGGCATCGACGTCATTACAGCGAAGTTCCCGTTTGGCGCAAACGGCCGTGCCCTTGCATTAAACGAAGCAGACGGCTTCTTAAAACTCGTCTTAACGAAAGACGATGGCGTCATTATCGGCGCGCAAATCGTCGGTCCAAACGCATCAGATATGATTGCAGAACTTGGCTTAGCGATCGAAGCCGGCATGACAGCAGAAGATATTGCTATGACGATTCACGCGCATCCAACGCTCGGTGAAATTACAATGGAAGCGGCAGAAGTGGCACTTGGTAGCCCAATTCATATTATTAACAAATAAAAAGAGGATGGCTTAGCCGTCCTCTTTCTCATTATTTTTCCCTTGCGATCATATGATGTTTGTAAGGGGTGTGTGAACATGTATATCGTCTTTTTACTTCAATTACTTATTTGGAGCTTATTTTCTCTCGTTGAATGGAGATCTGCCCACGATCATTTTATTTTTAAAGCGTTGCTGTTTATGATGTTTATGTACGTTGCTTTTTTACTTGCGTTTTGGTTTCGTTTAACGAAAAGACAAGCATGTTGGACAACCTTATTGACGATCGCTATTTATTTTCTTTGCCGTCAACTTTTTTGGGCTTATCGTTTGTAATAATACATCACTCGTCCGTTAAATAAATGCAGTTTCCCCGCCATTTGTTTAGCAAAAAATTTACATAGTTCGTTCGCTTTTCCTTTATCGCCATGCGTCGCTCGTTTCGGCAATACAAACTCGACCGCGCGCTCATGAATGCGACATTCAATCATATGATAACGTGCATCTTTTCCAACTAAAACGATGCGATCTTCTTTTGTCACGATGTCATACGGGAAAGCAGATTGTGCATAGTCCCAAGCGAGCTGTTCACCCGTTTTTCGCGCGATGTCCCGAAACTGTTCAAGCAATTGTTTACATTGTTCTAACGTCACCGTCTCCCATGTGGATGCAGAAACAAGCTCAATAGTCGCTGTGTAAGCCATTATTTCGTTCACCTCATATATGTTGAAATCACTTTCATTGTATCACGTACATACGTAAAAAAACAAATAATTGCGAAAATATGAATGGTGCGATATAATAAAGTTTAATATACAAGAAGGAGGGAATAGGATGTTCGAAAAATTGTATGATGAGCATGAAAAAGTAAAAGTGAGGTTTGTCGGCTTTACGACAAAAGACGTCCGTTACGATTTTGGCATCGTTTATACGAATATGTTTTTTGGTAAACCGCTCGTCATCTGTATGCAAACAGGCCGCTCCGCTCTCCTCGATCCGAAAGACATCGAAGACCACGACTATTTACAACGAACGTTCCGCATTGACACGAAAGAACAAGCTGAAGATTTAGCGGAATTTTTCTCAGACATTTTACCAACGACACCTTATGCTGAACAATATGAGTAAGAGGCGTGAAATACGTCTCTTTTTTTGTTTAAATATGTCATACTAATTCCTATTGACAAAATAAATGTGACATATTATTATGAAATCAGTAAAACGTTTTCAAACATTCCAAAGGAAAAGGGGTTATCGGGGATGGGTACAATTGTATGCCAAACATGCAATGCCACAATCGATCATTTTGAAGATGAAAAAGTAACGGTATTGTACGGTCAATGTAGCGGATGCGATTGTGAAGACGAAGAATAATATATAGCGCGGAACAAACTTTGGGGGATGAGGAGACAATATAGAGGGAAGGGATCGGCATAGCCGGTCTCTTTTTATTGATGAAAAAAGCGGAACTCCATGCGAGCTCCGCTTTTTTCATTTTTGATGTTCTTTAATGACGCGCAACGTTTGTAACGTGTCGTCTTCTGGACCTTGGACAGGTAAACCGACTTCTATATTTTTGCGAATGTAGTTTAAATTTTCTTCCGTAATAATTTCCCCTGGAATGAAAATTGGAATGCCAGGTGGATATACCATGACAAACTCAGCGATAATGCGCCCTGCCGATTCGTCAAACGGCACGACTTCTGTTTCCGAATAAAACGCATCGCGCGGCGTAAGCGCAAGGACAGGAATGTCTGGTAAAAGCACTTTCGGTTTTTTTCCGACTTCCGCTTGATGGCGAAATTCGTTTGATAGACGACGAAGCGCCTCGACTAATACGCTCGTCTCCCGTTCTGTATCGCCCGGTGTAATAATACATAAAATGTTATATAAGTCAGACAACTCAACTTCAATGTTGTAATGTTCACGAAGCCATTTTTCGACTTCATAGCCTGTTAGTCCGAGCTCTTTGACGGAAATGATCAGCTTCGTTGGATCGTAATCGAATGTTGCTTCTGTACCGAGAATTTCTTTTCCGACGCAATATAAATAGTCGATGTCGTTAATTTGTTTGCGCGTTTCATTCGCCAGGCGAATCGCTTGTTCCGCAAGCTCATGCCCTTGCGTTGCAAGCCGTTTGCGCGCCACATCAAGCGAAGCAAGCAATAAGTAAGACGTCGATGTTGTCGTTAACATACTTAAAATCGCCTGCACTCGTTTCGGTGACACAAGCCCTTTTTTCACGTTTAAAATCGAGCTTTGCGTCATCGAACCGCCGAGTTTATGCACGCTCGTTGCAGCCATATCCGCACCTGCTTGCATCGCCGACAGCGGCAAATCTCCATGAAAGTGAATGTGCACGCCATGCGCCTCGTCAACAAGAACAGGAACGCCGTACGCGTGGGCAATGTCAACGATGCGCTTTAAGTCACCAGCAATGCCAAAGTACGTCGGGTTAATGACGAGCACTCCTTTGGCGTCTGGATGTTGTTTTAATGCCGCTTCTACTGCTTCTGGTGTAATGCCGTGTGAAATACCAAGCTCTTTATCAATTTCAGGATGAACGAAAATCGGTGTCGCTCCCGAAAAGACAATCGCCGCCATGACCGATTTATGCACGTTGCGTGGGACGATAATTTTATCGCCAGGGCCTGCGACAGACATAACCATTGTCATAATGGCGCCACTCGTTCCTTGCACGGAAAAAAACGTATAGTCCGCCCCGAACGCTTCCGCTGCTAACTGTTGGGCGCGTTTAATCATTCCTTTTGGCTGATGTAAATCATCAAGCGGACCGATATTAATTAAATCCATCGCTAACGCATTTTCCCCAATAAAAGAGCGAAACTGCTCGTCCATGCCTGCTCCTTTTTTATGACCAGGAATATGAAATTGAATCGGATTTTTCTTTATATGCTCTAACAGTCCGGTGAATAACGGTGTTTCATACTGTGACAATTTCGCTGTACACCTCTTTAACTTGGATTTACATAAAACAAAGTGAATTATAGCACTTCTTTATGCGTTTGCAAAGATGATTTTTTGGCGTTTCATAAAACTTCATGTAATGATTATTGCACATATGTGTTGATTGTATGACTGTAAATAATCAAATTTTCTGTATATATATACATCGTAATATTCGTACTCTTCATATACATCTAAAACGATAAACAGTTGTATAGGTGTTTTTAATTTGAATTTTTGGTTGAATAAACTAAAATATTCTATTAAATTCTTGCTAAAAAAAAAAAAAGTAATAATATAATAAGAATATACCAAAAATTCAAATAGGAGGTATTTTGACTTGAAACGAAAGTTGGTTTTATTTGGTCTGTCTGTAAGTTTGCTAGCTTTTGGTGGGGCAGTACAAGCAGGCGCTAGTTGGTCAGAATATAATACAACTGTTCCAAAATTTAATGGAAGTGGCTATACAGGTTATCAAACAAAAGCTTCGTCCGGAACGTATGGTGAATTAAATTCAGATGTGGTTGGTGGATCATATACCGTTGATGCTAGGATGCAGGCAACTTCTGGAACAGGTTCGTGGGTTAGAAGCATTACCGATAATGATTACCGTAATCTTCCTAATTCTGTTCCTAAAGGATTGAGTGCACGAGTTGAATTTAGCAATGATCTGACGACACCAGTAGATGTTCAAGTATCTGGAAGATGGAGAAGTAATTAAATTAAAAGTAAAGATCGTGATAGTTGGGCTTTAGCCTTTAACTATCACGTCTATTTTTCATAACAATGAGGTGAATAAGATGTTGCGTAACCAACCAGCCGTGGAGTTAAAAAGAGCTTTGACGAAAAAAAATATATTGCTCTGGTTCAGTATGGTTATTTTTTTGCCAGCTAGTCGGTTTTATATGATAAGTAAAGGATATCAGTTTTTCGAGCCGGTCGAAGTATTTCAAGAAACGATATCAGGGATTGTCCCGTTGCTTTTTCCTGCCATTGTAATTATAGTATATTTGCCCTCTTTTTTACAAGAGCAAAGAAACAAGTTTATTACATATACTCGTCCAAGAATTCCACTACGTACTTATATAGCTAGCAAGGGGCTAGTAAATGCTTTTTTTACTGGGGTTGTTACGTTTTTGCTTATCTTTATTCCATTTATTTTTATCGTTTATGTTGAGAAGCATCTAGGAATCATTAATTATAGTTCTCCAACTGAAAATGTGCGCATTCCTGCGGTCACTTTTTCGCAGTTTTTGCGGTATGGAGATCTCGCTTACGGTTTTATTTATTCGTTGTGGGTGGCTATAAACGGTGTAGTTTATAGCACGATTGCTTTTATTTTACTTTTAAATGTAAGCAATCCATTTATTGCTTTATCGATTCCGTTTCTTTTTTATCATATTTTGAATTTTGTTACGGGGATATTTCATGTGGCTATGTTCTCGCCACTTAGTACAATTTTCCCTTTTAATATTGAAGAACAACCTTTATGGACTATATTCGTTCCGTTTTTATTTTTAATCGCTTTTTTAGTCCTTGCGTTTGTGTTCACACTGAGAAACGATGAGAAAGAATGGATGATATAATCATGAAACGTTGGTCGTCTTTTATACGTGAAAGTATCGAACATATGATTAGCATCAAGTGGATCGTTGTAGGAATTGTTTTTTATTTTTATGGTGTGAGGCTAAAAAAAGAGATTGTTCAAGCTGCTTATGAACAAAAAGTCAGCTTTAACAATTGGGATATTACTTTGCGCTTACTAAGCGATGCATATCTTATTGTTTATTTTATTACTCCAGTTACCTTATTTTTTTTAATCAGATCGCTTTTTTTAGATTTTGATTATCAAGTGTTCATTCGTTTAGGATCATTTAAAAAATGGGTATACCGTTCTTTAAAGAATTTTTGGATAAACGTTTTTTCTTTACTATTTTTATGGTTTTTTATGGCTTTATTTATGGCAATTGGATTTTCTCATTCGTGGAATTGGAGCAATTTAAGTAAAGCAACGCATTTTACGAATACGCTTGAAGGACTTGTGAACTTCTTTAGCTACCCTGCATTCGCTTTTTTCGCACAGTTTGTTTTGTTATTGTTCACTTTTTCATTGCTGCATATCGTTTTTTCGATTATGTATGTGTTGACGAAAAATAAAGGCGTTATCATTTTTATGAGTGTATTGTTTTTCCTTTTCAACATTGTAGGATTTAAGTTATTCCCGACCGAACTTGCTTTTTTATTGCCTGTGACTTTTTTTTCGATTGCCAATGCATTAAATGCTTTTCATTCTTTAGAATCGGTTTATATTATCGTGATAGCTGTTCTTGTTTTCTGTATATGCTTGTTGCCGTTTTTAGATTTGAATAAAAGACCATACATACGGGCGATGAAATCGTATATACCTATTGTCTTTTATTTTTCTCTTTGCATAATGGGGATCAGCGTAACGGCTCAATCGCTAGTTCGCTCTTCGGATATAACCATTTTGGATGTTTTCGTTATGTCGTTTGCTGGAGTGAGTGCTGAACGTTTTGCATATATTCCTTTTTTCTTTTATGCAGTCGTATTTTTGGGTTTTACTTATTTATTACAACTGTTTTTTTTAAGTAATGAATTGGAACAACTGAGTTATTACAAAATTATTCGTTTTAGAAGTTTAAATAAATGGTTTTGGAGTTGGATGAAGAAGTTCATTGTTATAACGTTTTTCTTTTTAATGATATTGTTTGTTCTTTCACTTGCAGTCGCTGTTTGTTTTCAAACAAATATTGATGGATATGTGACGTTACTTTCAAAGCCGTTACATGAGATGATTTACCATTTTTTTATGAACGGTTTTTTACAAATCATGTTTTATATAAGTCTGATCTTTATTGTTTCTTGGATAAGTAAGGAATCCATATATGGGGTTGTGCTCATTAGCATATGTATGATTGTTATGTTGCCCCATATAAATGTAAACGGGATCATACCGATAGGCTTAAATAGTATGGTTTACTTGGTAGATTATTCTCCGTATTACTTAACGATGATTTTAATGATAGCGAATGTTATGTCGTTCTTTGTTATTCATCGCTTGCTCAAACAAAGCTTAAAAATATAAGCACATGAACAATAGGTGGTGTAAAAAATGGATATTATTTCTTTGAAAAATGTAAGTAAATCGTATAGAGGATTAACACTTTTTCAACATGTGAATTTAAATGTAGAAAAAGGAAAAATATATGGCATTGTAGGACCAAACGGTTCTGGTAAATCTGTTTTATTTAAAATGATATGTGGGTTTGTATTTCCAGATGAAGGCACAATTATTGTGAATGGAGTTGAGATAGGAAAAAGCAAACGATTCCCTGAAAATATTGGGATTATTATAGATCGTCCCGGTTATATCCCTAATAAAACAGGGTTTCAAAATTTAAAAGAGTTAGCAATGATTAGAGGGAAAATTAGCGATAATAAAATTTTTGAAACGATGGAAATGGTCGGACTTCAACCGACGGCGAAACAAAAAGTAAAGCATTATTCTTTAGGGATGAAGCAGAAATTAGCCATTGCTCAAGCAATTATGGAAGATCAGCAAATACTTATATTGGATGAGCCATTTAATGCGCTAGATGCAGAAAGTGTAAATAAAATCCGTAGGTTATTGTTAGCCTTTAAAAATGAAGGACGCACAATTTTATTAACAAGTCACAACCAAGAAGACATTGATATTTTGTGTGACTACGTTTTTCGTATCAATAACTATAAACTAGAACCTATTGTTTCTGTTAAAAGTTGAAAATCGTCCCCTCGCGATGAAGTGAGGGGAATTTTGTTGTTCGTTCAATCAAAAAGAGGAAAATAGATATGCGGAATAGAAACATGTTATCATTGCTATTAGGGGAGGAATAAAGGATGAACTGGAACACGAGAGTAACCGAGCTGTTAGGCATCCGTTATCCAATTATCCAAGGTGGATTGGCGTATTTGGCGTATGCTGATTTAGCGGCGGCGGTATCGAATGCTGGGGGGCTAGGGCAAATTACGGCAATGTCGCTTGAGACGCCAGATGAGTTGCGAGAAGAAATTAAAAAAGTGCGTGAAAAAACGAATAAACCGTTTGGGGTCAATTTTGCGATCGGACAACATGGACGTCCGTTTGCACATATGCTTGAAGTAGCAATTGAAGAAAACGTGCCGGTCATTTCGATGACGGGCGGAAATCCTGCCCCTATTTTTGAACAGTTAAAAGGCGTGCCGGTAAAAAAGCTTGTGCTCGTTGCGGCGGTACGCCAAGCCGTGAAAGCGGAGGAACTCGGCGCAGATGCGGTCATGGTCGTTGGGCAAGAAGGGGGCGGGCATCTTGGCAAACATGACATCGGGACGTTCGTATTAGTGCCGCGCGTCGTCGATTCCGTGTCGATTCCTGTCATCGCGTCAGGCGGCATTGGAGACGGGCGTGGGTTGATGGCTGCGCTTGCGCTTGGAGCGGAAGGCATTGAAATGGGCACGCGCTTTATTGCAACAAAAGAATGCATTCATGCGCACCCCGTATATAAGCAAATGCTTGTGGAACGCACAGAAAGCGACACGGTCGTCATTAAACGGTCGCTCGGTGCCCCTGCGCGCGCTTTGTTAAACGAATGGACGGAAAAAATTTTACAATTTGAACGAGAAGGAAAAGGGTATGAACAACTAAAAGAGTACATTAGCGGAAAAGCGAATAGGCGGTTTATTTACGACGGCTATACGGAAGAAGGATTTGCATGGGCGGGGCAAGTGATTGGACTGATTCATGACGTGCCGACAGTTGCTGAACTTTTTGCGCGCATGATCAACGAGGCGGAACAAATTCGCGCACGTTGGGCAAACTAAAACGAGACAGATGACAAAGAAAGGTGAACATCATGAAATATGCTTATCCGATTGATTACAGTTGGTCAACAGAAGAAATCATCGACGTTATTAAATTTTATGAAGGGATTGAAGAAGCGTACGAACAAGGCATTGAACGAGAGCGACTGATGAACTTATATCGCCGCTTTAAACAAATCGTCCCAAGTAAAGCGGAAGAGCGAAAACTATGTGATGAGTTCGAAAAAGTAAGCGGCTATTCATCATACGAAACGATCAAAAAAGGAAAAGAGTTGTCCAACGGAGATATTGTGAAAATGTAAAGTTGCATATCCCCTTTCCGTTACATAGTATGTAAAAAAGGAATTTTCAGAAAACATACTTTTTACAATGGAAGGGGTGCACCGCATGAAAAAAACTGCCGATGGATTCAAAAAAATGGATGGAGAAAGACGAATAAAAGTATTAAAACTTGAAGTCGATTACGAACTAGCCACCCTTTATGAAGCGATGTTAGAAAATAATGAAGCGAAAAAAAACGAATGTAAACGAAAATTAGAAAAACTACGCCAAGAACTTATTCGTCTGTCGAACTGAAAGGCGGCAAGCGCCGCCTTTTCTACATAAGTATATGCAGGAGGTATGATATGTGGAACGAAATTGATCAACATATGCAGCATTGGATTCGTGAAGCAGGGGAGCGCATCCGCGATGCGTTTCAAACGAAACTAAAAATCGAAACGAAATCAAGCCCGTCTGACTTAGTGACAAACGTCGATCGGGAAATCGAACAATTTTTTATTGAACGCATTCGTCGGACGTATCCGACACACCGCATTTTAGGAGAAGAAGGGCTCGGGGATACGCTTGAAGCGCTAGACGGCGTCGTTTGGATTATCGACCCGATTGACGGAACGATGAATTTCGTTCATCAACAGCGCCACTTTGCGATTTCTGTCGGGGTGTTTCAAGATGGCGTCGGCATGCTTGGCTACATTTACGATGTGGCGTTTGACGAACTATATTATGCACAAAAAGGAAAAGGGGCATTTTTAAACGGCACACCGCTTCCACCGCTTGAGAAAACAACGCTTGATCGCTCGATCATTTCATTAAATGCGACGTGGGTGACGGAAAACCGTCGCATCGACCCGAACGTCCTTGCCCCGCTTGTGAAAAAAGCGCGCGGCACGCGTTCGTACGGCTCTGCGGCACTTGAGATGGCGTATATCGCAGCGGGTAAACTAGATGCTTACATGACGCTTCGTTTGTCGCCGTGGGATATTGCCGGTGGGATGGTCATCGTGCAAGAAGTAGGCGGTGTGGTGACAAACTTGTACGGTGAGCCGCTCAATATGATTGAAAAAAGCTCCGTGTTCGTTTCAAAGCCGGGATTGCATGAAGAAATACTTGCGATCATTCAGCGCTAACTACCGATTGTTAGCGCTTTTTCTTTTTTTCAGTGAAAAACCAAGACCCATCACGCCAAAAAAAGCAATCATCGACCCGACGATCGCTGGCACATGTCGATAAGCGATCGCAATGCCGGTGCCTATTAACGTCATCGTCGCAAGTAGCGCTATCATAAAAAAAAGCGGTTGAAGTTTATTCATATGTTCTCCTCCTCTTTCCTTTAGATTACAACAAAACATTCCGCTTTTCTACTATGTTTATGCTATAATAGACGCGCAATGTTGAAAAATAGGAGTTGAATGAATTGAGAAACGATATTCGTAACATCGCGATTATTGCGCACGTCGACCACGGAAAAACGACGTTAGTCGACCAATTGCTTCGCCAATCAGGCACGTTTCGGGCGAACGAACAAGTGGAAGAACGGGCGCTTGACCGCAACGATTTAGAACGTGAACGAGGCATTACGATTTTAGCGAAAAATACAGCCATTCAATACAAAGGTACGCGCATTAACATTTTAGATACGCCGGGACATGCGGACTTCGGTGGCGAAGTCGAACGCATTATGCGGCTTGTCGATGGGGTGTTGCTCGTTGTCGATGCGTACGAAGGATGTATGCCGCAAACGCGCTTCGTCTTAAAAAAAGCGCTTGAACAAAACTTAACGCCTATTGTCGTCGTCAATAAAATTGACCGCGAATTTGCTCGACCGCACGAAGTTGTCGATGAAGTGATCGATTTATTTATTGAGCTCGGCGCATCAGAAGACCAACTTGAATTTCCGGTCGTATACGCCTCAGCGATTAACGGCACCGCAAGTTTAGATGCAGACAAACAAGATGCCGATATGACGGCGCTATTTGAAACGATTATTGAACATATTCCAGCACCAATCGACAATAGCGACGAGCCGCTTCAATTTCAAGTGGCGCTTCTCGATTATAACGATTACGTCGGTCGCATCGGGATTGGACGCATTTTCCGCGGACGTATGCAAGTCGGGCAACAAGTGGCGCTGATGAAGCTCGATGGCTCTGTGAAAACGTTTCGCGTGACAAAACTGTTTGGCTTTCTCGGGTTAAAACGTATTGAAATTGAAGAAGCGAAAGCGGGCGATTTAGTTGCCGTTTCCGGAATGGAAGATATTAACGTAGGCGAAACGGTATGTCCGCTTGACGTGCAAGAAGCGTTGCCACCGCTTCGTATTGACGAGCCGACGTTGCAAATGACGTTTCTTGTGAACAATAGCCCGTTTGCTGGTCGGGAAGGAAAACATGTGACCGCAAGAAAAATTGAAGAACGTCTTCGTTTACAGTTAGAAACAGACGTCTCGCTTCGCGTTGAACCAACGGATTCGCCAGATGCATGGATCGTGTCTGGACGTGGAGAGTTGCATTTATCCATTTTAATTGAAAATATGCGCCGCGAAGGTTTTGAACTGCAAGTATCCAAACCAGAAGTCATTATGAAAGAAATCGACGGCGTCATGTGCGAACCGGTCGAGCGCGTGCAAATTGATATTCCTGAAGAATATACGGGGGCGATTATGGAGTCGCTTGGGGCGCGCAAAGGGGAAATGATCGATATGATCAATAATGGAAACGGACAAGTGCGCCTTATTTTCCTCGTTCCAGCGCGCGGACTAATCGGCTATCGGACAGAATTTATGTCGCTTACGCGCGGATACGGCATTTTAAACCATTCGTTCGACTGCTATCAACCTGTCATCCCAGGTCAAATCGGCGGCAGACATCAAGGGGTACTCATTTCGATGGAGACAGGAAAAGCGACAGCTTATGGCATTATGCAAGTCGAAGACCGCGGCGTCATTTTCATCGAACCGGGAACAGAAGTATATGAAGGAATGATCGTTGGTGAACATAGCCGCGACAACGATTTAGTCGTGAACGTATGTAAAATGAAACATGTGACAAACGTTCGCTCGTCAACGAAAGAACAAACGGTGACGATGAAAAAACCGCGCCTTATGACGTTAGAAGAAGCGCTCGAATATTTAAACGACGACGAATATTGCGAAGTGACGCCACAATCGATTCGCTTGCGGAAAAAAATATTAGACAAAAACGAACGCGAAAAAATCGCGAAAAAGAAAAAACTCGCTGAGCAAAAAAAATAGGGGGAAGTCGTCATGGATGTGATCGGTCGCCTGTCATTTTTCGCTTCGCTATACAACGTGCACGAACAGCCAACGAAAGGGATGTGGCTATTGTACGTGACGATCATCGTTTTATCGATTATCGTCTATCGGCTCGGCTTTGCGCGTGAACTACCGCTATTAAAAAACGTCGTCATTTACGCGCTGCTTGTGCTCGGTTGCACGATTTTAACGTTTTTTGCCGTCTTTTTACCTGTGGCGGAAGGATTGCTTGTCGCAGCCATCGTATTAATCATTTATAAATGGCGTCTTCGTCGTGAGGGGGGACGCGCGTGAAACTACAGGATGCGGTGTACAATTGGCTGACGATTAAAGTGGTCGCACAGGCGCGCCCAGATGATACGGCGGCACAAGAGACAGAACAATTTTTTGCTGACTTATTGCGTGAAGATCATGCGATGGAGCAAATCGCGTTTACAAAAGAAGGTGACGTCTATACGGTCACATGTACGGCAAACGACGAATCACGCACGTTTCGTTTTCCAGCCGAGCTCATCGAAGCGATGCTCGATCAAATCAATCGTGAACCAGACAAATATGCCAATTACGAATAAGCGCCTATGCTTCGTGCAAGGCGCTTTTTTTATTACCATTCCGTTTCGTGTTTGCTCGTTCGGAAAAAGCGAAATTTGCCGGTGGCGAGCCGCTCTTTCGTTTTTTTCTCAATGCGCTCATGGCATGTTTCGCACATATATGTATGAATTGGGCGGTTGCGCAACCGTTTTGCCAGCAACGTTTCATCGTCTAACGTATCGATTTTTTCACAAAGAATGCATCGTACTCTCATCGTCAAACCTCACATGTTTTTTTACGAATTAGTATATCATATTGTTTGAAAGTGTGTGAAAAAAAGGTATGATAAAAACAAGGAGGGATACATATGCCAAATGCGGTAGAACCGACATTAATTGAGCCTTTGTTCCAAGCGTTGCAAAAAGAACGATATGTCATTGTATGTACGATCGACCATGAAACAGGCGCACCAAATGCAAGCGCCATTTCATGGGTGTACGCGCCGGCGCACGATAAAGTATATTTTGCCGTCGATCAACGCTCGCGCATTGTCGCAAATGTGCAGGCGAATCCAGCGATGTCCATCGTTTTAATCGCAAACGAATCGACGTATTCCATTAGCGGAAAAGCACATGTGAAAGTTGAAAAACTAGAAAACGTTCCGTTGAAGCTTGCAGTGATTCAAGTAGATATTGAAGAAGTGCGCGATGTGATGTTTTACGGTGCAAAAATTGCACTCGAACCGAAATACGAAAAAACGTATGATGCGCAAGCTGCTGCCAAGCTCGATCAACAAGTGATGAGCGCGTTAAAACAAGCATAAGCCGAGCAATATGCTCGGCTTATTTCATATGGTCGTTTGATTGTTTTTGTTGTTCGTTTTCTAGTTGCTTTTGTTCACCATCGTTTAACTGTTTATCGTTTTGTCTTGTTGAACGCGGATTTGTCGTTTGTAAAAAGTCGCTTGGGATTTCAGGCATGACGCGTCCGACAATCGCCGCTAACTCGTCCATAAATCCTTGAATCGGCTTTCCTTTCTCTACTTGCTTTTGAATGGCTCTCAGCCGCGTATTTAAATCCGCATCCGCAATGACGATCGCATTGGCCCCGTACGGATCTTTTTGTAAACTTTCCACAACGGAATATTTCACCGTTCCAACGCGCGACGGATCAAGTTTAGCATTGACATCAATGCCTACTAACGCATATTTCCCAACAACTAATACGGTCGCATCGTTCACATTTGGCACGCTGCTCGCAAGATTTGCGAGATGACGCGCGATTTGTTGCCCGGACTTATTGACGATTTTTTCATTTGTCGTATTTTTCACATGAACGAGCGAGTCGCGATTATTCGGTTGCGCTTGTTGTCCGCAGGCACTTATAAAAAGCAACATGAAGATGATGATATATTTCAATCGTTCCACCCCTTTTCGACTTTAACTTTATTTTGCAAAACTTCTTCTATCTTTATGCGTCCGTTCATATATATAAACAACAATCCCGTCCACCGACGGTCGTCAAGGGGGAGAAAACGTGGGCAAAAAAATATACGTATTAGATACAAATGTGCTTTTGCAAGATCCATATTCTATTTTTTCCTTTCAAGATAATGAAGTGGTCATCCCGGCTGTCGTATTAGAAGAAGTGGACTCGAAAAAGCGATATATGGATGAAATCGGAAGAAATGCTCGCCAAGTATCTAAAATTATTGATAGCTTAAGAAAAAACGGAAAGTTGCACGAAAAAATTCCGCTTGATAACGGTGGGGTGTTGCGCATTGAATTAAATCATCGTTCGTTTCATCAACTGCAAGAAATTTTTGTTGAAAAAACGAACGACAATCGCATTTTAGCCGTCGCGAAAAATTTATTGCTTGAGGAACAGTCGAAAGAAAACGGTCGCCCTGTTATTTTAGTCAGTAAAGATGCGCTCGTACGCGTCAAAGCTGATGCGATTGGGCTAGAGGCGGAAGATTTTTTAAGCGACCGCGTTGTTGAAATTGACCATATTTACACCGGATTTTTAGATTTGTACATAAGCCCAGAACATTTGGCGCGCTTTTATGAAAAAGGTGAACTTGTGCTGGCAGAAATTACAAACCACCCGTTTTATCCGAACCAATTTATTATTATGAAAGATGCACTTGGCGGTTCGTCATCAGCGCTCGGTATGGTCGATCATACAGGAAAAAAAGTGCGCAAACTTGTGTTTCATTACGATCATATTTGGGGCATTCGTCCGCGCAACGTGCAACAAACGATGGCATGTGAATTGTTGCTTCGCACCGACATTCCGCTTGTGACGCTCATCGGAAAAGCAGGAACAGGAAAGACGCTGCTTGCGTTAGCGGCCGGACTCATGCAGACGGAAGATATGCGGTTATATAAAAAATTGCTTGTCGCTCGTCCAATTGTACCTGTCGGGAAAGATATCGGCTATTTGCCAGGCGAGAAGCAAGAAAAATTACGACCGTGGATGCAACCAATTTTTGACAACTTACATTTTTTATTCGATACGAAAAAGCCGAGTGAACTTGATGCGATTTTATCAGGTATGGGATCCATTGAAGTTGAAGCGCTCACGTATATACGCGGAAGGAGCATTCCAGAACAGTTTATTATTATTGATGAGGCGCAAAATTTAACGAAACATGAAGTGAAGACGATTTTAACGCGCGTCGGCGAGCGAAGTAAAATTGTGTTAATGGGTGATCCGGCCCAAATCGATCATCCGTATTTAGACGAATACAATAACGGGCTCACATATGTTGTTGAAAAATTTAAAGAACAAAAAGTAGCGGGGCACGTGCGATTAGTGAAAGGAGAGCGTTCATCGCTTGCGCAACTTGCGGCAGACCTTTTGTAAGAAAAGAGGCAAAACGCCTCTTTTCACTCGACGATAAACGCCCGTACGTGGGTAATTGGGTTGTCGCGATTTGAACCATCGCCAAAATAAATATGGACAGGTCCATCTTCTTTGAGCGGTTTGCCGTCTTTTGAAAAACATAATAATAACTCATAAGCATCAGCAAGTGAAATCGTCGTATCGCCGTTTTCTGTGACGATGGTGAACTGTGTTGCATTGTCGTTCGGTTCTGCGTTGCGTAAAAACGGGGCAAACGGCATGCCGAACGTACCGATTAATATTTTTTCTTTTTCGAATTTCTTTTCGGTCTGCAGCGTCGGAGGCGACACCGCTCCTTCTTGAATTTCACGATCCCAATACGCTGAAATGTTTTGAATGCCGTCTATGTCTTCTTGTTGTTCGATTTGTGGATGACGTGTAAAATAAGTATGTACATCTACTTTTCGATCGTCAAAAATCCATACGCTCGGATCGAGTGTAATCGTAAATTTGACGTTCCCTTTGATGACGATGACCATGTTTATTCCCCCTATCTGCCTTTCATTATATGATGAAAGCGTTTGTTTTGTAAAATGAATTGGTCAAGGCATGATGCTTGCATTTTTTTCGTATTCACGATAAGATGAAGGAACAGGAACGTACGGAACGGAGGGGTCAACGTGACGCCTGAAGTGGCGATAAACTTTCGAGAAAGAGCCTATTCGTTATTGCAAGCGGATGCGGAAAAAATTGTGAAGCTTATTCAAGTGCAAATGGATCACTTAACGATGCCACAATGTCCGCTATATGAAGAAGTGTTAGATACGCAAATGTTCGGGTTATCCCGTGAAATTGATTTTGCGGTCCGATTAGGACTTGTCGATGAAAAAGACGGGAAGGCCATTTTAGACCGACTTGAGCGCGAGCTTTCGGCATTGCATGAAGCGTGCACGAAAAAGAAGAAAAAATGACAAAAACTCAAACGAATTTCGTTTGGGTTTTTTCTGTTTTATAGTACAATGCAAATAAGAAAGTGAAAAGGAAGATGGGTCAGATGCGCTTGAAAACGTTTATGAAATATCATGATTATCCGTTAATCATCGCTGTATTTTTATTATCGCTGTTTGGGCTTATCATGGTATATAGCGCAAGCATGATTACAGCAGTCACTCGTTTCCATACGGCGAGCGATTATTTTTTCCAAAAACAAAAATGGGCGTGGATCATCGGGGCATGTATGTTTTTATTCCTTGCATTTGTTCCATATAAACATTATGCGCGCAAAAAGTTTTTGCAACTCGTTTTTTTTGCCATGCCTTTGCCGCTCATTTATGTCCTTTTGTTTGGACATACAGCGAACAATGCCACAAGCTGGATTAAACTCGGACCTATTAACATTCAGCCAGCTGAATTTGCGAAAATCGGCTTAATTGTATATTTAAGCGGGGTGCTAGCAAACAAACAAAAAAAATTGCAAACTTCCCCGCAAGACGTGCTCTTTCCTGTTTATTATATGTTGTTCATTTGCTTGCTTATTTTCTTGCAGCCAGACGTTGGAACGATGATCATTATCGCGTTCATTTGCGCAGCAATTATCTTCTCTTCTACCGCTAGCAAACGGCTATTAATGAAACAATTTTTATTGTTCAGTTTGATCATTGGATTCGTTGCGCTTATTTCCGGTCCGTTTATATATGATAAAGTTTTCACCAAAGTACGTATGGCGCGTATTTACAGTTTTCTCGATCCATTTGCATATCCTCAAAAAGAAGGATACCAGCTCATTAACTCGTACTTTGCGATCGCAAACGGAGGCTTAAAAGGGCTAGGACTTGGACAAGGCATTCAAAAGTACGGTTATTTGCCGGAAGCGCATACGGACTTTATCATGGCGGTCGTTGCCGAAGAACTTGGCTTATTTGGTGTTTCATTCGTCCTCCTTTTATTATCGTTTATCGTCTTGCGTGGTTTTTCTATTGCAAGAAAATGCCACGATGCGTTCGGCAGTTTATTAGCGATTGGCATTTCAACGATGATTGGTTTTCAAGCATTTATCAACCTCGGTGGAATTTCAGGAATGATTCCACTTACAGGCGTCACCTTGCCGTTTGTGAGCTACGGTGGCTCATCGCTCGTTTTACTTATGATGTCTGTCGGCGTATTAGCGAACATTTCTGCAGTGACAAACTACGAAAAGCATAAAAATGAAAAAAGCCATATTCAAAAAAATGATATTTCTTTTTCGTAATCCTATTTACAAATACAGAAAATTCGTTATAGTTTTTATATGAAGAATAGGGGGAGGATCACATATGAGGCGTATTCAAAAAGTACTTGTCGCAAACCGTGGAGAAATTGCCATTCGCGTCTTTCGTGCATGCAACGAGCTTGGCATTCGCACCGTTGCGATTTATTCGCGCGAAGACGCAGGATCGTACCATCGCTATAAGGCAGATGAAGCGTATTTAGTCGGGGAAGGAAAAAAGCCAATTGAAGCGTATTTAGACATTGAAGGCATTATTGAAATTGCAAAAATGCACGATGTCGACGCGATTCATCCAGGATACGGCTTTTTATCGGAAAACATCGAATTTGCGAAACGATGCGAAGAAGAAGGCATCATTTTTATCGGTCCGCGCCAAGAGCATTTAGATATGTTTGGCGATAAAGTAAAAGCGCGTCACCAAGCGAAACAAGCGGGCATTCCGGTCATTCCGGGAAGCGATGGCCCTGTGCAAAGCTTGGAGGATGTCGTGCGCTTCGGTGAGACATACGGTTATCCGATGATCATCAAAGCGGCATTAGGTGGCGGCGGTCGCGGGATGCGCATCGTTCGTTCGCAATCGGAAGTAAAAGAAGCGTATGAGCGCGCGAAATCGGAAGCGAAAGCAGCCTTCGGTAGCGATGACGTATATGTCGAGAAATTAATTGAAAATCCAAAACATATTGAAGTGCAAATTTTAGGCGATGCATACGGCAACATCGTTCATTTATACGACCGAGATTGTTCCGTACAACGTCGCCATCAAAAAGTGGTCGAAGTGGCGCCGAGTGTATCGCTTTCTAAGGAGCTTCGCGAAAAAATTTGTGAAGCGGCAGTCAAACTCATGAAAAACGTGCAATACGTCAACGCAGGAACCGTCGAGTTTCTCGTTTCTGGCGATGAGTTTTACTTTATTGAAGTCAATCCGCGCATTCAAGTCGAGCATACCATTACTGAAATGATTACGGGCATTGATATTGTCCAATCGCAAATTTTAATTGCGGAAGGTCATGCGCTACATAGCGAAAAAGTTGGCATCCCGAAACAAGAACATATTCATGTGCACGGATATGCGATTCAGTCACGCGTCACAACAGAAGATCCGCTAAATCACTTTATGCCAGACACTGGGAAAATTATGGCATACCGCTCAGGCGGTGGCTTCGGCGTTCGTTTAGATGCAGGTAATAGTTTCCAAGGAGCAGTCATTACACCGTATTACGATTCGCTATTAGTAAAAGTGACAACGTGGGCGTTAACGTTTGAACAAGCAGCGGCGAAAATGTTACGCAACTTGCGTGAGTTTCGTATTCGCGGCATTAAAACGAACATTCCGTTTTTAGAGAACGTCGTCCAACATCCGAAATTTTTAACAGGGGAATATGATACATCGTTTATTGATACGACACCTGAGCTTTTTATTTTCCCGAAACGGAAAGACCGTGGGACGAAACTGTTATCATATATCGGAACGGTCACCGTAAATGGATTTCCAGGCATCGGAAAAAAGAAAAAGCCTGTATTTGATCCACCGCGCATCCCGAAAATAAACTATATGGAGGAGATGCCAAAAGGGACGAAACAAATTTTAGATGAGCGTGGCGCTGACGGGCTTGTCCGATGGATTAAAGAGCAAAATCGAGTGTTGCTAACGGATACGACGTTTCGTGATGCCCATCAATCGCTTTTAGCTACGCGCGTGCGCACAAACGACTTGATGCGCATCGCGGAACCAACGGCGCGTTTATGGCCGCAACTGTTTTCGATGGAAATGTGGGGCGGAGCGACGTTTGATGTCGCATATCGCTTTTTAAAAGAAGATCCATGGGAGCGCCTCATTCAATTGCGTGAAAAAATTCCAAACGTCCTGTTTCAAATGTTGCTTCGCGCCTCCAATGCTGTCGGATATAAAAACTATCCAGATAACGTCATTCGTGAGTTCGTTGCAAAATCAGCTGAAGCAGGCATTGACGTATTCCGCATTTTCGATAGTTTGAACTGGGTGAAAGGAATGACAGTTGCAATCGATGCGGTACGTCAATCTGGAAAAGTAGCGGAGGCAGCTATTTGTTATACGGGCGACATTTTCGATCCGGCACGCACAAAATACAACCTCGACTACTATAAAAACTTAGCGAAAGAGCTTGAACAAGCAGGCGCGCACATTTTAGCGATTAAAGACATGGCGGGACTATTAAAGCCGCAAGCAGCGTATACGTTTATTTCCGCTTTAAAAGAGGTCGTTGATATTCCAATTCATTTGCATACGCACGACACAAGCGGCAACGGCATTTATACGTATGCGAAAGCGATTGAAGCAGGGGTAGATATTCTAGATGTCGCTGTTAGCTCCATGGCTGGTTTAACGTCACAACCGAGCGCCAATACGCTTTATTATGCGCTAGAAGGAACCGAGCGTGCGCCAGAAGTGGATATCGCATCGCTTGAAAAATTATCGCGTTATTGGGAAGATGTGCGCCAATATTATGCGGACTTTGAAAGCGGTATGAACGCGCCGCATACGGAAGTATATATGCACGAAATGCCGGGCGGACAATATAGCAACTTACAACAACAAGCAAAAGCAGTCGGCTTAGGAGATCGTTGGGATGAAGTAAAAGAAATGTATCGTCGCGTCAACGATTTATTTGGCGACATCGTAAAAGTGACGCCATCATCGAAAGTCGTTGGCGATATGGCGCTATATATGGTACAAAACAATTTAACAGAACAAGACATTTACGAACGCGGGGAAACGCTCGACTTCCCTGATTCCGTTGTTGAGCTATTTGAAGGCTATCTCGGTCAACCGCATGGCGGATTCCCTGAAACATTGCAACGCATTATTTTAAAAGGGCGCGAACCAATTACCGTTCGTCCGGGCGAGCTATTAGAGCCGGTCGACTTTGAAAAGTTAAGAGAAGAACTGTACCATCTCATTCAACGTGAAGTGACTGACTACGATGTGTTAGCTTATGCGCTTTATCCGAAAGTATTTGTCGAATATGCACGCACCGTTGAACAGTTCGGTGACGTATCTGTTTTAGATACGCCAACATTCTTATACGGCATGCGTCTTGGTGAAGAAATTGAAATCGAAATTGAAAAAGGAAAAACGTTAATCGTCAAGCTTGTTGCAATCGGTCAGCCACAAGCAGACGGGACGAGAGTTGTTTACTTCGAATTAAACGGTCAGCCGCGCGAAATTGTCGTGAAAGACGAAAGCATTAAAACGACGATTGTCGCACGTGTGAAAGCAGATCGTAACAATCCGAACCATATTGCTGCGACGATGCCAGGAACAGTAGTAAAGGTGCTTGTGGAAAAAGGAGAAAAAGTGAAAAAAGGCGACCATTTAATGATTACAGAAGCGATGAAAATGGAAACGACTGTTCAAGCACCGTTTTCTGGCGTTGTCAAAGATATTTATGTCAAAGGCGGCGACGCGATTCAAACGGGAGATTTATTAATTGAATTAGCCGAAAAATAAAAGAACGAGGGATCCCTCGTTCTTTTATTTTAATACGGCAGATGGAATGACGTTCGATTCATGTCGCGTTTCCTTTTCTTTTTTACTGCGCGTTGCCAGTAGCACAAAGTAACTTAACACGCCGAACAAACACGAAATGAAAAACGCATGAGCTAAGGCGACGTATAAATTCAATTCTGTAAAAACGACGAGCGCTCCTGTGGCGACTTGGCAACTGACGAGAATAAGCGCAATCAGCCAACCCCAATATATAATCGGTTGTCGTTTATATCGTTTCATTGCATCAATCGTTGCTATTAAAATCCAAACGAACAATAACCCTGCTGCTAAACGGTGCCCCATTTGTACCCATTCATGTAGTTGCGTCGGGAATATGCGCGTTTGCGCGCAAAACGGCCAGCTCGGGCACGCTAAACTCGCCTGTTTATGACGAACGAGCGCTCCTGTGTATACGACGATATAGCAATACGCAATAATGCCGTAAATATGGAATTTCATCTTGCGATCAAGCACAACAGATGCGGCATCAAATTTTTTATCGACTTCAAAAATAAACAACGTCAATAAAAAGACGGCCGCAAACGAAATTAATGAAATGCCAAAGTGAAGCGCAAGCACGACGTCCGATTGTCCCCAAACGACTGCAGCGGCTCCGATTAGTCCTTGCAAGACGAGAAAGACGAACGAAGTGATCGCTAAAAATTTCGTTTCACGAATATGTCCGATTGCTTTCCAAGCCCAAATCGATAAAATGAGCACCATCAACCCGACGACGCCGGAGACGACACGGTGGCTTAATTCAATCAACAACTCTGCTGTAATATTGGATGGAATAAGCTGCCCGTGACAAAGCGGCCACGAACGTCCACAACCCATCCCTGATCCTGTTTTTGTCACAAGCGCTCCGCCAATTAAAACGAAAAGCATGCCGATTGTTGTCGCTACCGCAAACCATTTCAAAAGCCGTCGCAATGTATTCACTTCCTTAACGTAAAATTTTATATAGCCAATGTCTAGTAAAAACTGTATAATAAATGTGAAATACGTGTGAAAAATTCTACTCTCATATTAGCGGAAAATGTCGAAAAGCGCAAAGTTTTATTGTTTTACAATATAGCAAACGTGACAAATGTAGTTGAATATTTGTATGGAGTTTGCTAGAAATATAAGTGCGGTTATTTTTCAATGTTTTCATCGTAACAATCTTGTTTTGACACAAATTCGACACAATTAAGACAAAAAAAGTTCACAATTTAGTAAAGAAATGTGCTTTAATATACAGAGACGACATATCGTTATCGTGTATATAATGGAAACGCCTTCAAAGGCATAAGAGAGGAGTGGCGGCACATGGCGGATGTAGTCGAAGATGTAAAAACAACAAAAATACAATTAGGTGTTTTAAAAGATGTGCTTTCGGTTGTAAAAATTGGCATTGTCAACTCCAATTTAATTACGACATTTACAGGACTTTGGTTAGCTTTTCATTTTACAGGAAAAGGATTTTTAAGCAATTTGCATATTGTATTTTTCGCGCTCGTTGGATCTGCGCTCGTCATTGCAGGTTCGTGCGCATTAAATAATTTTATCGATCGCGATATTGATCATTTAATGGAGCGGACGAAAAATCGTCCAACAGTAAGCGGAAGTGTAGATCCAAAGCGTGTGCTTTGGTTTGGTATTCTTCTTGTCGCCGTCGGTACGCTAAGTCTATTGATGACAACCGTCACTGCTGCAGTCGTTGGGCTGATTGGTGTTGTGACGTACGTCTTTTTATACACGATGTGGTCTAAGCGAAGCAATACGTTTAATACCGTCATCGGAAGCATTTCTGGTGCCGTTCCGCCAGTGATTGGTTGGACGGCAGTTGATGACACGTTCCATGTCGTTCCAATTATTTTGTTTTTGCTTATGTTTTTATGGCAGCCGCCACACTTTTTGGCGCTAGCGATGAAGCGATGTGAAGAATATCGTGCAGCGGGCATTCCGATGCTCCCTGTCGTTCACGGCTTTGCGGTGACAAAACGACAAATTGTCATTTGGATTGTGGCGCTTTTACCACTTCCATTTTACTTATTTTCATTAGGTGTTCCGTTTTTAGTCATTGCGACGTTGTTAAACGTCGGTTGGCTAGCGCTTGGATTAGCGGGCTTTAAAATGAAAGATGATATGAAATGGGCGAAATGGATGTTCATTTATTCATTAAACTATTTGACCATTTTATTCGTCACCATGGTTATCGTTACAATTGATTAAAAAAGGTTTACAATTCTTTCTTTTTGTAAAGAAAGAATGTATATATTTCACTTTATTTCATAATCGAAAGAGGGGTTTGATTAGGCTATGAAGAAGTGGCTACGAAATTGGCGCTTGGTTTCTCTCGTATCCGCCATGGCGCTTTTGCTAGCTGGTTGCGGTAAGCCGTTTTTATCGACGCTTCAGCCAGCAGGAGAAGTAGCTGATATGCAGTACAAGCTTATGCTACTCAGCACGGCCATCATGGTCATCGTCATTGCGGTTGTAACAATCATTTTCCTTTACGTTGTGACTCGCTTCCGCCGTCGTAAAGGGGAAGAAAACAAAATTCCAAAACAAGTGGAAGGAAGCCATACGCTTGAAATTATTTGGACAGTTATTCCGATTATTTTACTTATCATCTTAGCTGTTCCAACGGTTTTATACACGTTTAAACTGGCGGATGTAAAACCGATGAACAAAAAAGACCGCGACGTCGTTGTCGTGAATGTTCGCGCAAACCTATACTGGTGGGAGTTTGAGTACCCAGACTACGGCATTATTACAAGCCAAGATTTAGTCGTCCCAACAGGTGAGCGTGTATATTTCAACTTAAAAGCATCTGACGTCAAACACTCATTCTGGGTACCTGCAGTTGGAGGAAAAATGGATACAAATACAGATAACACAAACCAATTTTTCCTCACATTTGATGACAAACGTGCCGAAGAGGCAGGACGTCTATTTTACGGAAAATGTGCGGAGCTTTGCGGTCCGTCACACGCTTTAATGGACTTTAAAGTGAAGGCGCTTCCTCGCGCTGAGTTTGATCAATGGGTAGAAAAAATGAAAAATGCAAAACCTGTTGCATCAACAGACCCTGTTGTGAAGCAAGGAGAAGAAATTTTCAACAAAAGCTGTATTGGCTGTCACGCGGTGACACCGGTTGATGGTCGTCCAGAGCAAGCACGCCTTGCGCCTAACTTAGCGGGCTTTGCAGATCGTTCGCGCATTGCTGGCATTTTAGAACATAATGAAGAAAACTTAAAAGCTTGGTTAAAAGATCCAGAGAAAATTAAACCAGGCAACAAAATGACAGGTACTTACCCAGCATTGTCTGATGAAGAGCTTGAAGCATTAACAAAATACTTAATGACATTATCTGTTCAGTAAGGGGATTATCGATAAAGGGAGGTTAAACTGTGAGTACGTTAGCTCGGAAAAAAGGTGTCGGCGCAGTCATTTGGGACTACTTAACAACAGTAGACCATAAGAAGATTGCGATTTTGTACTTAATCGCCGGCGGAATTTTCTTCCTGCTTGGTGGTTTAGAAGCGATGATCATTCGCATTCAGCTCGCCGTGCCAAACAATGACTTCATTAGTGCAGGTTTCTACAATGAAGTGTTAACGATGCACGGAACGACGATGATTTTCCTTGCGGCGATGCCGCTCGTGTTTGCGATGATGAACGCCGTTGTACCGATTCAAATCGGTGCGCGCGACGTAGCGTTCCCATTTTTAAACTCGCTTGGATTTTGGTTATTTTTCTTCGGTGGTGTATTTTTAAACTTATCGTGGTTTTTAGGTGGAGCACCTGATGCAGGTTGGACATCGTATGCATCGTTATCACTTGCATCACCAACGCACGGCATTGACTTTTACGTGTTAGGGTTACAAATTTCTGGTCTCGGAACGTTAATTGGTGGGATTAACTTCCTTGTTACGATCATTAATATGCGTGCACCAGGAATGACGTATATGCGCATGCCGATGTTTACATGGGCAACGTTTGTTACATCTGCGCTCATTTTATTCGCGTTCCCACCATTAACGGTCGGTTTAATTTTCATGATGATGGACCGTTTGTTCGGTGGAAACTTCTTTGACCCAGCGCTCGGTGGAAATACGATTATTTGGGAGCACTTATTCTGGATTTTCGGTCACCCAGAAGTATACATTCTCGTATTGCCGGCGTTCGGTATTTTCTCAGAAATTTTCGCAACGTTCTCGCGCAAACGTTTATTCGGTTATTCATCAATGGTATTTGCGACAGTGTTAATCGGATTTTTAGGATTCATGGTGTGGGCGCACCATATGTTTACTGTTGGTTTAGGCCCAATTGCGAACGCCATCTTCGCGGTTGCAACAATGGCGATTGCGGTTCCAACAGGAATTAAAATTTTCAACTGGCTATTTACGATGTGGGGCGGAAGCATTCGCTTTACAACACCAATGATGTATGCGGTCGCGTTCATTCCATCGTTCGTTATCGGTGGAGTGACAGGGGTTATGAACGCGACAGCTGCGGCAGACTATCAATACCATGATAGCTATTTCGTCGTTGCTCACTTCCACTACGTGATCGTCGGTGGGGTTGTATTCGCACTACTCGCAGGGGCTCACTATTGGTGGCCAAAAATGTTCGGTAAAATGTTAGATGAAAAATTAGGAAAAGTGACATTCTGGTTATTCTTTATCGGATTCCATTTAACGTTCTTTATTCAACATTTCCTTGGCTTAATGGGTATGCCACGTCGCGTATTCACATTCTTGCCTGGTCAAGGATTTGAAACAGGAAACATGATTAGTACTGTTGGTGCATTTTTCATGGCAGCAGGTACAATTGTACTATTAGCAAACGTTGTTATTACAACCGTAAAAGGAAAACGCGTTGGCAACGATCCATGGGAAGATGGACGCACGTTAGAATGGGCCGTATCTTCACCAGCGCCAGAATACAACTTTGCGCAAACGCCACTTGTGCGTGGCTTAGATGCATATTGGATTGAAAAAATGGAAGGCAAAAAAGCATTAACACCAGCAGAGCCGCTTGGTGACATTCATATGCCAAATCCATCGATTTTACCGTTTGTCATTTCGCTCGGCTTATTTGTAGCGGCATTCGGTTTCTTGTTCCATCAAGATCATGCGTGGGGAACACCGGTTGGCATCGTCGGATTACTTATTACGCTTGGTGCAATGTTCTTCCGTTCAATTATCGATGACCACGGCTTCCACATTCATAAAGAAGAAGTGATGGAAGCAGAGAAGAAGGGGGCTGGGGCATAATGCATGTGGAAGAAAAATTAACGGCAGAGACGTTTCCGGCAGAGCCTGAAAAAGCGACCCTTGAAGGGAAAAATAAGTTTTTAGGTTTCTGGTTTTTCCTCGGCGGAGAGACGGTATTATTCGCCTCTCTCTTCGCCACATATTTAGCGCTGAAAGATTCTGTAGCAGGCGGTCCATCTGCAAAAGAATTGTTCCAAATGCCAATCGTCTTTTTAGCGACGATGTTACTACTAACAAGTAGCTTAACGAGCGTATATGCAATGCATCATATGCGCAATTTTGACTTCAAAAAAATGCAGCTTTGGCTCGGCATTACCGTATTGCTTGGCGCAGGCTTCTTAGCGCTTGAAATTTACGAGTTTACAGAGTACGTACATGAAGGATTTAAATTTTCAACAAGTGCGTTTTCTTCAGCGTTTTATACGTTAGTTGGTACGCACGGTGGGCACGTCGCGTTCGGTTTACTTTGGATTATTACATTAATGGTTCGTAACGCAAAACGTGGGTTAAACTTATATAATGCACCGAAGTTTTACGTCGCAAGCTTATATTGGCACTTTATCGACGTCGTTTGGGTGTTCATTTTCACGGTCGTATACTTAATGGGAATGGTGGGGTGATTGTATGGCAAATCATACACATGTACAAAACCCAAAAGTAGATGTGCAATATCGCCGTAAAAAAAATGCGGAAGAAATGAAACATCAAATCATTTCATTTACGTTAATGATTTTCTTAACGCTGATCGCCTTTTTTGCGGTTGGATATGAAGGATTTTCCGCTTGGTTTGCTGTACCGTTCATTTTGTTATTAGCGGTTGTGCAAGTCATTTTCCAACTGTATTACTTTATGCATATGAGCCATAAGGGGCATGAACTTCCAGCGCTTTTCTTATACGGTGGTGTCGTTGTAGCGTTCGTTACCGTTTGGGCGTTTTTAACGATCGTTTGGGTTTAAGGAGCTAGCACGTGCTAGCTTCTTTTCTTTTCACGTTTGTTACGTTTGTAGTATAATAAAATCGGAAAAAAAGTGAGGTGAATATGATGCCGTTAAGTATATTTGGTTTCGAAGCGATGTGGAGTCCGTACTTTTTCGTTTTTTTAGTCGCTGTGACGATCGCTTATTTTTGGCTCGTAAACCGTTCAAAACAGCCGACGACGCCAAAACAAAAAACGTTGTTTGTTACAGCGATTGTTTTGCTTTACATTTGTAAAGGTTCTCCGGTTGATTTGTTAGGTCATTTAATGTTTAGTGCGCATATGACGCAAATGGCTGTCCTTTATTTAATGGTACCGCCGCTTCTCATTAAAGGCATTCCATCGTGGATGTTTGAAGCGCTCTTTCGTATTTCATTCATTCGTTCAACGTTTACGTTTTTAACGAAACCGATCATTGCGTTATTTTTGTTTAATGGGATTTTCTCTTTATACCATGTTCCTCTTATTTTCGATGTTGTAAAAACAAATATGTGGCTACATGCATTCATGACCATTGCCATTTTTATTTCAGCGATGATCATGTGGTGGCCGCTCGTCAACGAAGTAAAAGGGTTTTCCACATTATCAGGCTTGAAAAAAATCGGCTACATTTTTGCTGACGGCGTCTTGCTTACACCAGCATGTGCGCTCATTATTTTTGCGGATACGCCGCTATATGCCACATATTACGATCCTGCCGCATGGATGAATGCGTTAGCGCTTTGTGTGCCACAAAGCACATTGTCATCACTTGAATTGAGTGGACCAGAAATGTTTAGTTCGATGTCGTTATTACACGACCAACAGCTCGGTGGTGTATTAATGAAAATCATCCAAGAAATTGTATATGGAGTCATGTTGTTTTACATTTTTATTGCATGGTATCGGAAAGAACGAGATGAGGAAACAATCGCCGTTCAAACAACAAAATAAAGAGGGGAGAAGTTATGGTACCGATTTTACCTACGATTAGTACAAGCTTTATTGTCATTAGCGCGATTCTTGTAGCAGTTGGCTGGTATTTTATTCGCCAAAAGCAAGTAAGGAAACATGAAAAAACGATGTGGCTTGCTGCCGCTTTTGCGCTTGCCTTTTTCATCATTTATTTATCACGTACGATTTTTATCGGCAATACAAGTTTCGGTGGTCCGGACGATATAAAAATATATTATACAATCTTTTTGTTTTTCCACATTTTTTTGGCGACTGCGGGTGCTGTTTTTGGTATTGTGACGTTGCTTTCCGCGGTGAAAAAAAATTGGGTACGCCATAAAAAAATTGGCCCAATTACAAGCGTTGTATGGTTTTTCACTGCAACAACAGGCGTTGCTGTTTATTTGTTGTTATACGTGTTTTACCGCGGTGGTGAAACGACATCGGTCATTAAAGCGATTTTAGGATTTTAAAAGAGGGTGACGATTCACCCTCTTTTTTACAATTTAAAGTTGAATTTAATAATACCTGCTTCTTTCGCTGATTTTATAGCAATCAGTAAAAGCGGGAATAAAATGAGCCCGAGTGCGCCCATCATTTTTACACCTAAATACATGGAAATCAGTGTCGCAAGCGGCGATAAGCCGATATGTGCGCCCATGACTTTTGGCTCAATTGTTCGGCGTAAAATAAGTAAAATGACGCCGAGAATCGATAGTTTTGTGGCTAATACGGTGTCCCCTGTGATGAAGTGGAAAATGGCCCAAGGAGCCATAATGACAATTGAACCGATGATTGGGATAAAGTCGATCACCCAAATGATAAACGCAGTAAATAATGCCACTTTCGGTGTAATAAGCAACAATCCAACGAGCGATACTGCAAAAATAATTAAGCTAACGAGAAATTGCGCTTTCCAAAAACCGAATACGACATATGATAGACGCGACATCATAAAATGTACTTTTTCTTTCGTTTCTTCTGTTAAATGTGAAAAAATCGCTTCGCGTATTTTCGGCAAGTCGTGCATAAATAAAAATAAAGTAATTAAATAGACGAGAAAATTAATTAAAAATTTTGGAACGTTGGCAATCAGCGCGCTGACTTTATTCAAATTGAGTGAAGCCGTCAATTGCGTCTTTAATTTTGTTAAAAACAAATCGACTTGATGGCTTAATTCTGCTACAACAAACGGTGGTAATTTTTCAGTCTGCTTGTACCAACGAGCGACAAGTTCATTCCAACCCGCAATCATTTCATTAATGTATAAAGGTGAGTTTTTAAAAAAATGAAATGCTTCTGTCACAATTTTTGTAATAATAAAGTAGCCGCTTAAAAACATAAATAACGTAAATAAACTAAACACAAGAAGTGTGGCGGACTGCCGTTTAAACCCGATCCGCTGTTGTGCCACTTTGACAGCGGGCTCTAAAAAAATAGCAGTAATAAACGCAAATAAAATGGGAACAGCAATCGGAGCGACCCAATACGTCAATAAGACGATCGCAAGTAAAATAAGAATGATGTATACGGACCGCTTTGAAATTTTCTCAAACAACGAAACGACACCTGCTTTCATTTCATAAATCGTATGGAGGATGTATATGCATAAACCCATTATAACGATTGTTGCGATGAGTGTACAACCGTTTGATGATGTCATATTAGAAGAAGTGAGATTACACGAGAAACAAAAACGATTGACGATTCATATGACTGTTTCTTTTACGATGCATGACAACATGCTTGCTTTATGTGAACGTATTCAAAAACAAGTCATTGACGACATATATGAGATGACGGAAAGAGAGGTTTTTGCTGTTCATCTGTATGTCCGTCGCCTCGTTGACGGAAAAAACGCATGAGCGCGCTCATGCGTTTATGTTTGCAAGACCTTCTTTCACTTTTGCTAAAAGAGCTTCACATTGGTTCACTAATGACGAAGGGAAGTTTTCGCCCTCACCGTATTCAACACCATGTGGATAATAATGTTTACCTAGCAACGGTTTCATCAGTTTAATGATCGCATGGCGACCACCAACGTCTCCTTCAACGGCATAGCCTTGCACACGCAAATAAAAGACGTCATTTTTAATTTCAAATTTGCGGTCATATGTGACACGGTCGTAATCCCATTGACCTGCACGCACAAAGCCGAGGCTTTCCATTAATTCGTCTAAACGTGTTAATGGCGCTGTTTGATTTTCAATACCTGTATTTTCAAAGCGCATCGTTCATGTCCCCCTTATGTAAAATAAAACATTCCTCCATTAATAATAGTACGAAAGCGCATAACTTTCAATGACGAGCTTCATAATTGTTCCGATTTTGGTGAAACTAATGTGCGAAAGGAGAGATGAATATGACAACAGTAAAAGAAATGATGACGACAGACGTTGAATGTTGTACACCGCTTGATCATATATACGAAGCAGCGGTAAAAATGCGTGATTATAACGTTGGATCTATTCCCATTGTAGACGGAAATCGCCTCGTTGGCATTGTGACAGACCGCGACTTAGTCATACGCGGTATTGCCGAGAAAAAGCCAGGTTCGACAGCTGTCACAGAAGTGATGAGCGAACAGCTTGTGACCATTTCACCGGACGCTTCTGTTGCTGAAGCTGCCCGTTTAATGGCAAAGCATCAAATTCGTCGTTTGCCTGTTGTAGAAGGCGATACGTTAGTTGGAATGATGTCGCTCGGTGATTTAGCAATTCATGAAGCAAGCGATGAACAAGCAGGAGAAGCATTAACGGAAATTTCGCAATATCATTAACGAGTAAAGGCTATGTTTTCGCATAGCCTTATTTTTTAGTGTTGTAATGTAGGCAAGCTGTATATAATGGAAGTATATACAACAGCTAAGGGAGAATGGTGCATGCGTTGGATAGTGGCACTTATCGTTATTTTCATTTTCGTTTTTTCTTTTTTACCAACAGATGAACAAGCTCCGTTAAACGATACATCCATGATGAGTGGACAAACGAGCGAGAAAACGATTGCAGAAGGGTTAGGGGCATGGATCGGAAAGACGGAAGAAGAAGTGAAACAAACATTTGGACAGCCAGCCCGTATTGATCCGTCCGCTTACGGCTACGTATGGTGGGTATATAATCACCCGAAAACGTATATGCAAATCGGTATTCTTGATGGACGAGTCGTCACAATTTATGCGTGTGGATCGGAAGTGAACGTTTCCCCGTTTCAGTTTAACCGCTCAATTAACGAACTGCTACAAACGATGCCGCTTCACGATGAGATCCATGTGCAACTAGATGACGGCGTATATCGCTTTCAATTGACCGAAGAAGATTTACTCATTCAACCGCTTCTTTCGTTTGGCGATGCGTACGTGCAATTGTATATTGATCGTTTTACCGGCAAATTATCAAGCATTCGCTGGGTGGACGGGGAAACGTTAGTGAAGCTTCGTCCATATGAACTCGAATATCGTGGTCCGTTGCCGAGTGTAGAAATGGATGAAACGCTCGAAACACAAGTGGAGCAAGCAAACGCCCAACAAATTTTTGATATTACAAACGTGATGCGCGTACGTCACGGTGTTTCTCCACTCGAATGGGACGAACGTGTAGCGAAAGTGGCGTATGAACATAGTAAAGATATGGCCGAAAATCACTTTTTTGCACACGAATCCCCGACAAATGGCGATTTAAAGCAACGACTAACAAAAGCCAACGTTCGTTTTGAATTAGCAGGAGAAAATATTGCCTCGGAATATGTCGATGGACCAGCGGTCGTCGAAGCGTGGCTCAACAGCCGCAGTCATCGGCAAACGTTGTTAAATGGAGAATTGACGCATTTAGGTGTTGGTGTATATAAACGTTATTATACGCAAAACTTTATTCGCCCTTTTTCCGAGCCAAAATAGGCGCACGCATTGGCTGTTCGGTCGTAATATATGATAGGCAAACAAACAAGGAAGGAGCGACCGATATGTCGATCGAACCATTTAAACAGTTTGTGAAAAAACATCCGAAATTGATTGAAGAAGTGCGCCAAGGGAAAAAAACGTGGAAAGAGTTGTATAACGATTGGTACGTGTTTGGCGAAGACGATGACATGTGGGATGAATATCGATCAAGCGGAGGGAAACAAGAGCAAGGAGATCTTATGCAAAAGCTAGCAAGTTACGTCAAACATCTTGACGTCAACGAGCTTCAAATGTACATTACAAATGTTCAACAAGCGATTACGTCTATTCAAGAAGTCGTCCGCCAAATGCAGCAGACGAAGAAAGATCCATTTTCGTTTCGAAAAGATTAAGGGGATATGTGATGAGAAAAGACGTATACGAATACATTATAGCAAAGCCAAAGCTCCATCAATTTTTACGTGAACAACCGACATGGTATCGAAGACTATCAAGACGTCCGATGGATATAAAAGAAATGGAAAAACAAATGCGTCACTATTATAAACAGACGCTACCGCATAAAGTGGAACGGGTCGTTCAAACGATCGAAATGGCAAAAATGATGATGGCGATGATGAAACTAATGAAGGACACTCATAATTAGACGAGAAACGCAAACACTATCACTACGAAAGGATGGTGAAAGTGTTGCGCTTCTTTTTTTTATGTGTTGCGCTGTTGTTTTCGACGGTTATGTCTACTCATCACCTAGTTGCTTTTGCTGAACAGAAACAAACGTTATTTGTGAAACATCATGTGAAAGGAAATAACGTCTTTGTCGAATGCATTATCGACGAGTTTACTTTTATGAAAGGCACGCATCCAAAAAAAGATGGGCAAGGACGTATTCATATTTACGTCAATGGCAAAAGAGTGAGCGAAACGACAACGGCTGCCTTTGTCATTCGCGGCTTGCCTGTTGGAAAACATACGATTCGCTTGGAGCTTGTCCATAACGATGCAAGTAAATACAACGTCTCACACGAATTTACGGTAACGATCTCATAAGTCTGGAGCAACCAGACTTATTTGTTTTGTGGACGAAATCATGATATGATAACGTTGTGGAGGTGTTGCTCGTGCTTGTAGCAACGGTCGAACGATTGCAGTTATTAGATTTTGCTGAAGAGCTCGGCAAAATGATTGTCGAATCAGACGTGGCGGAGACATACCGTCGCTGTTTTTATCATATGCAACAAGATGAGAAAGCGCAGCAACTCATTCGTCAGTTCGTTCAGTTAAAAGAGCGATACGAAGATGTGCAACGTTTTGGTAAATATCATCCAGACTACAAAGAAGTGACGAAACTCGTGCGCGAGGCGAAACGCGAACTGGATTTATACGGTCCGATTGCCGCGTTTAAACAAGCAGAAAAAGAAATGCAGTCGCTGTTAGATGAAATTAGCACGATGATTGGTCGTGCCGTATCTGAACACATTAAAGTACCGACAGGAAATCCGTATTTTGATTCTTTATCTTGCGGGGGAGGATGCGGATCTGGCGGTGCGTGCGGCTGTCGGACGAAGTGAGAAAAGGGGGATGGGGTTTTTTATGTTTCCGATGCGTCAAGGAATTATCGTTTGGTTGTATTCGTTAAAACATAGTAAGCAGTTGAGGAAATATGGAAACGTTCATTACGTATCGAAACGGTTAAAATATGCCGTTTTATATTGCAATATGGACGAAGTAGAAGATGTGATGAAAAAAATTGCTTCGCTCCCGTTCGTCAAACGCGTCGAACCTTCATATCGCCCATACGTGAAGGTCGAATTTGAATCGAAAGTCGATAAAGAAAAGGAATACGAATATGGAATATAAAAAGGATGTCGCAGTTAGACATCCTCTTTTTATTGTAATGGTGGAATAAACCGATTCATACGCATAATGCCAATTAAATGTTGGTAGTATAGTTGTAAGTCGGCAAAAAAGCTTGATGGTTTTACGTCCAAATGAATAATTTCTCGGTTTAATTCTTTTGCTAATTCGATAAACAGCTCATATCTTTTTGTCACTTTCACAGACGGATGTGGAATGCCTTCCCGGCAAATGTATAGCGGTTGAAAATCGCCGGGATCCGTCGGATGAAGCACAACGACGAACGACGTGACCGCTTTGCCGTCTTTCATCGTATGAAAAGCAAACAAACCAGACAAACGATGACGGTTTGATTTCGCAATTTCGATGAGCTCATAAATGTCAGAATACCCTTCCCCTAATTCAATAAAACGTTGAATCATCACCATTCCCTCACTTTATGTTTTCTCTCCTCATTTACTTTAACACGTTCAACTTTTTTCGACAATTAGTGAAAACGGTGTATGACAACGCGTTGAAATTTTGCTATTGTTATAATATAAACTGCTGAATGAGGAGCCTTCGTATGTGGAAAGTAGCTTTTATTTCAACGCTCCTTTTCGTTGGCGTTAGCGCAGGAGCTTTATATTATCAATGGGACGAATATCATACGGAAGCGACGAAACAATCGGTGTTGCAACATGATATTGAAGCGACGTTTACGGGAAAAACGATTGAAGTCGTTCACCATATACGTGGGGCTGTTGCTGACACATATGAAGTGACAGTGCCAAAAGAAGTAAAAGACGTTTCGTGTTCCAACGAAAAAACATGCGTGAAACGAAAAAACGGGAAAATGGTCGTCGGCGCGCCGAAGACCGGAAAGCTTTCCATGACGTATCGTGTGTCGATTGAGCAAAAAGAGCCGCTTTTCATTCAAGCATGGCTCGTTCGTTTTCATACAACACAACCGCAACGAACAAACATATCGCTGACTGATGTCGTTCATCCGAAAGGGGTATGGGCAGCAGACGGAAAGCTCGTTGGCTATGTATATAAACCATCTTTTTCATTTTTCATGTGGGAGAAAAAAGGCGGACAAACCGTTCCGCTTTATTTTCAATCTGAGCTACTTCGTCCAACGTTTCACGATGATTTGGTCGTATATGCGACAAAGCCACTTCATCAACCAGCGTTATCGTTTTGGAAGGAAAGCGATGTACAAACGTTAATTGTTACTTCGTCGCGTCTGCAATATATGACGCCGACGTTTGTCATTATACCGAATACATCTTCTTTGGCAAACGTGCAGCGCAATTACGTTCGTGTGCAGTTGCAGCAACGGTTTCCAAATAGCGTTGTTGCTGATTGGATATGGGATTTGCTCGTTTCATACATGACGAAAACCGAGCCGCTGACAAAAAAAGCAAAACTTGTTTTTCAACAATTACAACAAACATTAACGAAAGAAGAACAACAAACGTTTTGGACGCTCGTCAACGCAAACGTTGGTCAACCGTTGACGATGAAAAAGTTGGACGAATGGCTCGGAGCAGCGTATGGAGCAAATACGACATTTTTCCAAGATGAACAATCGTACATGACATTTACAGAACGGAAAGTGCTCGTCGTCAATGACGTAAAGTTGCCAAATGCGCACGTTTTATTAAAGGACGGTCAACAACTATTCCCATTCGTTCCGATTATGCGCACGCTTGGCTATACGGTTCAACGTTCAGGCGAGGCAGTATTTATTGAAAAAGGTAGTGCTCGTTGGCGCTTTTTTACAAACAGCACGAATGCGGTCATTCAAGAATGGGATGGAACGTTATACATTGAACGGACACAATTCCCGAAATGGTTTTCAGTTTACATTAGCGAAACGAACGAGGAAATATACGTAGTTGGTCAATAAGATAAAAAAAATGCCCTGTGGCATATGCCGCAGGGTCCCTTCCATTCTTTTTCAGCCAAGCCGAAAAAGAGAAGGAAAAAAGGGAGAGGAGAAACCGGAGGAAGAACTTATGGGGAACGTAAGTCTTCTCCGTGGTTGGCAACAACATCATCAACGATGTTGTTACTATCAGTATGACCATTGTTTTGAATTGTATACATGTTCATCATTTTTTTCCTTACAACCATTCGGTTATGATATGATCATAAAAGCGAGGTGAAATATGATGAGAGTCATATCAGGGAAGTGCAAAGGAAAACCGCTTCAGGCCGTTCCTGGAATGACGACACGTCCAACGACAGATAAAGTGAAAGAAGCGATGTTTAATATGATTGGTCCGTATTTTTCTGGCGGGCTTGGCCTTGATTTATTTGGTGGAAGCGGTGGGCTTGGGATCGAAGCGTTAAGTCGCGGATTAGAGCGCGTCATTTTCGTCGATCATGATGCGAAGGCCGTTCAAACGATGAAAAAAAACGTGGCTGCCTGCCGATTAACCGATCAAGCTGAAATTTATCGCAACGATGCCGAGCGCGCGCTGAAAGCGATCATGAAAAGAGGGCTGACATTTCGTTTAATTTTTCTTGACCCACCTTACAAACATAAGCATTTGGAAGCGCTTATCGCAATCATCGATGCGCATCAGCTTTTAGAACGGGATGGCTTTCTTGTCGCGGAGCACGATGCGGAAGTCGAGCTTCCCACTCATATCGGACGTTTAACAAAAGTGAAATATGAAACGTATGGCATTACGGCTGTATCGATTTACGCTTACGTAGACGAGGAAGGAGAATAAAGATGGCAAGCATTGCGGTATGCCCGGGAAGTTTTGATCCTGTCACATACGGGCATTTAGACATTATTCGCCGCGGGGCGAAAGTGTTTGACAAAGTATATGTTGTCGTATTAAACAATTCATCGAAAAAACCGCTATTTTCAACAGAAGAGCGAGTACAGCTACTTGAAGAAGTAACAAAAGATTTACATAACGTCATCGTTGACTCTTATCAAGGCTTGCTAGTCGATTACGCTCGTAGCAAACACGCAAGCGCCATTTTGCGCGGCTTGCGCGCTGTTTCCGACTTTGAATACGAAATGCAAATTACATCAATGAACCGCGTATTAAACGAGCAAATTGAAACGTTTTTTATGATGACGAACAATCAATACGCCTTTTTAAGCTCGAGCATCGTCAAAGAAGTGGCGAAATATAACGGCAACATTTCAGAACTTGTGCCAAAAGTTGTGGAAGAAGCGCTTCGAAAAAAATTTGCTCATGAAGAAAACCACCTTTAAACAGGTGGTTTTTCACGTCGGAAAGCGATAACGACATATAAAAGGCATACGGTAGCGGTCACAAAAAAGCCATATTGTTCAATCCAATGTATGTATAACATCGGCCAACGGATCGTCGCTTCTGGAAGCCAAACGGGCAACGTTTCTGCCGATTCGAGCGGCTGAACATAAAGCGGCTTCCAAAGTAAGAATGCGAAAAAAGAAGCGAAAAATCCATGGAAAATACGAGCGATAAAAAATGGCTGAAAGCGAATATGAGCTTCCGCTAAAATGCTTGCGACTTGTGCTTGTACCGAAAAGCCGCCAAAAGCGAGAATAAAGCTTGTGATTATGACTTTTTGTAATAACGTTGCGTTTGTTACTTCACTCGTCATTTGGCTGCCAAGTGTAATTTCAAACAACCCTGCGATGAACGGAACGCTTAATTCGCTCGGTAAATGAAAAAGGGCTAAGGCGTATTGTATCATGTCGGCTAACCGTTTCGTTATGTTTGTAATGTAAAGCAATTGATTTAAAACGGAAAATAAAATGATAAATCCACCGATCATGAAAAGGGTTTGAATGGAGGAACGAACCGCATCTCCAAGCAGCTTTCCGATCGCTTGGCTATGTTTTAAGCGCGTTTCATGCATCGCGCGAAACGCTTGACGCAAAAGGCTCTTTTTTTGTTTTGGAATCGTGTCGTTTTCATCTTTTCCGTGAAAGCGCATCATGAAACCGACGCAAATGTTGCCGAGATAATGAGATAAAGCAAGAATGATACCGATGTTTGGATTATGAAAAAATCCGACGGAAATGGCACCGAAAATAAAAAGCGGATTAGACGAATTGGTAAACGAAACGAGCCGTTCTGCTTCAATGGCGGAAAGTTGCTGTTGCTGTCTTAAGCGAGCGGTCAGCTTTGCACCGGCAGGGTATCCCGAAGCCATGCCCATCGCCCAAACGAACCCACCGATGCCCGGGACTTTAAAAAGCGGACGCATGAACGGCTCAAGCAATACGCCGAGAAAATGAACGACACCAAAACCGATTAAAATTTCTGATACAATAAAAAAAGGAAGAAGGGAAGGAAAAACGACATCCCACCACATATGTAATCCTCGTACCGCTGCTTCAAATGAATGTTGCGGATAGCGAAGCAATGCGATACATAAACAAATAATGACCGATGATAACAACAATGTTTTCCATTTTTCTTTCATCGTTCGTTGGCCTCCTCATTCGCCGATCGTACTCGTTTTAATATACGAGTATATGTGGACATTTTAGACCATAGTATTGAACAGGAAGGGGGAGCGGGAATGAAAATCGGATTGGCGTTAGGCTCTGGCGGTGCACGCGGTTTTGCGCATGCCGGGGTTATCAAAGTGCTAGAAGAAGAAAACATTCCGATTCATATGATTGCCGGAAGTAGCATGGGAGCACTCGTTGGAGCGTTGTACGCATCAGGCATGTCAACGGAACGATTATATCGGCTTGCGACAGCGTTTCGGCGCAACGATTATATCGATTGGACGGTACCAAAAATCGGTCTCATTTCCGGTCGTCAAATTAAACATTTCATCTCGGTCATGACGAAACAAAAGCGTATTGAAGATGCCCGCATTCCACTGGCGATCGTGGCGACCGATTTACAAAAAGGAGAGAAAGTCGTGTTCCGTCAAGGAAGTATAGCGGATGCGGTGCGCGCGAGCATTTCCATTCCCGGCATTTTTGTGCCAGAACGGTGGAACGGGCGCCTGCTCGTTGATGGCGGGGTGATCGATCGCGTACCAGCGACCGTTGTACGCGAGATGGGAGCTGACGTCGTCATTGCGGTCGATGTCGCTTCTGTGAAAAAGAATGATACGGTTACATCTATTTTCGACGTCATTTTACAAAGTTTAGACATTATTCAAGCGGAACTTGCTTCTCACCGCATCGCCCAAGCTGATGTCGTCATTCGGCCATCGCTTGAGCGTTACAGTTCATATGCGTTTACTCATGCGAAAGAGATGATCCAAATGGGAGAGGAAGCAGCGCGCCAACAGCTTCCTATCATTCGTCAATTGCTTGCAGAGAAGGGGTTTGAACAATGAAGAAAAAACGTTACATCGGAATGACTGCTATGATTGCACTACTACTCGCTTTTGCGACTTTTTTTCACTTGCCGTATTACGTGACGATGCCCGGAACGGCTGAACCGTTGCGTCCGCTTGTGGAAGTCAAAGACGGTTATAAGGAAAAAGGGCAATTTATGTTAACGACCGTTCGCATGGGGCAAGCAAACCTTTTTTCGTTTGCGTTTGCACATGTAAGTAAATATAACGAACTATATCGCATGGATGAAGTAAGACAAGAAGGGGAAAGCGACGAAGAATATACACACCGTCAATTAAAAATGATGGAAAATTCAAAAGAGACGGCCATTGCCGTTGCCTACAAAAAAGCAAACAAATCGTTTTCGTATCGAAATAAAGGGGTATATGTGTTGTATGTTGTTGACGGCATGCCGGCAGCGAACGTATTAAAAAGTGGTGATCAAATTGTAGCGGTGGACGGACAACGTATCAATGAAGCGGACGAGTTTATTCAATACGTTGGCCAAAAGAAAAAAGGAGAGCGTGTTCGCGTCACATATAAACGGTCGGGGAAAGAAAAAACAGCAACGCTGACGCTTGCACCGTTTCCGAAAGAAAAACATCGCGTCGGTCTCGGTCTTTCCGTCATGACCGATCGCGATATCGTCACCGATCCACCTGTCCGCATTGAATCCGATCAAATTGGCGGACCTTCTGCTGGACTTATGTTTACACTTGAAGTATACAATCAACTCGTTCCGCAAGATTTAACAAAAGGCTATCGCATTGCCGGTACAGGAACGATCAATATCGACGGAGAAGTCGGATCGATCGGCGGCATTTCGCAAAAGGTGATCGCCGCCCATAAAGCAGGAGCGGACATTTTTTTCGCTCCAAACGAACGGGGGGCGAAACATTCGAACTATAAAGAAGCAGTCAAAACAGCAAAAGATATTGGTACAAAGATGAAAATTGTACCTGTCGACACGTTAGATGACGCCATTCAATTTTTACAAAAATTATCGTAGCGGAGGGGTTTTGTACTCACGTTGCAACGCTTCCGTCCAAAGCGGCTCAGGCAAAATAGACACATAAGCTTGCGTCGCTTTTTTTTCGATATGATATATAGCATCGTGTCGCATTTGTTTGACGTTTGTCACAAGAGGCAACGTCATTTGTTTTTTGACCGCTTGTAAATACGCTCTCCCTGTTTCGTTCATCGCCAATAGGCGAACGTATGTCGCCCCTTTGTTTTCATGCGCTTTTGCCATTTCTTTTTTTGTGACGTTTGTTAGTATGTGTGTGCATATACGCTGCAACCGTGTCCACGTATATCGTTTCGTTTTGACAACCGAAAGAAAATCGTGAAACGATGTAGCGTGAACAATCGCCTTTTTCAGACGATGTTCGATTCCTTCCTCCACTTCTGCAATTTGGCGAATATCGTCTATTTCCATCGTCAATAAACGATATTTTAAAAGCGGAAAATATGTTTCCCAATCGTGCCACGTCGTATATGTTTTGCGATACGTTTGGAGCGTGTCATATGTGGTATGCGGGACGTAGCGTGCGACATCGTCATGGTCGAACTGTAAAGCGCGACGAATGCTCGTTGCGCTAGCAATAGACGCATGAATAGGAAGTGCTGTATCGTGATAATGGGCAACCGTTCGTTGAATCGTCTCCGGTATCATATGGCTTCGCTGTTCGATGATCGCTTTAACGTAATGTAAGCCTAAAATGTTGTTTGGTTGTGAAACGTCAAGCGTATCGTGACTCATGTCATAAAGTGCAAGGGCGTACGCCTTCGCATAGCTTATCCCTTTTCGCATATACTGTTTTACCTTTTCATCATGTTGCTCTTTTTTTTCAACAAGCCGCTGTGCCGTCTTCATAAACGTTTCTATGTTTCCGTGTTCGCTTCCGAAACATAATTGCTCACAAAAAAGCGCATCGAGAATCGAAACAGCGCCATAGGCAAAGCGGTCCGCCGTTTGAACGGCAAATGAATAAGGAAGTTCAACGACGAGATCGACACCTCCTGCAAGCGCCATGCGAGCACGCTCCCATTTTGGCACGATCGCCGGTTCACCACGTTGTGTAAATGAACTACTCATGACGGCGATGACGCAGTCTGCGTTCGTTTTTTTTCGCGTTTGTTGCACATGATATAAATGCCCGTTATGAAACGGATTGTATTCGACAACGATGCCGACCGCTTTCATTTGTTGTCCACCTTTCTTTTTTGGGTATTGTCAAAAGTTTTAAAGACATACCCTAAGTTTTTATTGATTTTATGCGGTTTTCGACAAAAAAAGCTTGCCACCCCTGCTGTTTTTGGTACGATTGAGGTAACCCCACACCCAATCAAAACAAAGGAGTGACAAGCTTGTTACCTCAATTATTAATCAAAATGCTCCAAATAATCAAGATCCAATATCAAATCATTATTTATTTACTAGGTGTACTTTTTGGAAAGTCCCTCACAGACTGGGATGACGAAGAACCGGTGAATCAATCGTATCAGAAACTCCAAGTCGATGAACTGCCTGTCATCGAAACGCTTCCGCGTTTGGATTATCGTCA